>NZ_LZJA01000281.1:0-6343 GCF_001666785.1 Mycobacterium sp. E3305
GGACGGTGACGGCGGTCGGAGCAGGCGTCGCGGACCATACGGTCGGCGATCGAGTCGGAGGGTTGTGCGGCGGCGGCTCTTGGGGTTCCTTCGTCACGTGCGATGCGCGACTGGCGGTCGCCCTGCCGGCGGGGCTTTCCGACGGCCAGGCCGCCGCGGCGTCCACCACGCACACCACCGCGTATCACGCCTTGCATGAGCTGGCCCACGTCAAGGCCGATGATCGCGTCTTGATCCACTCCGCGGCAGGAGGGGTAGGGCAAGCGGCGATTGAGATGGCTCGCGCGGCGGGTGCCGACATATTCGCCGCCGCCGACAACGAGACGCACCGACAACTTCTGCGGGACAGCGGGATCGGATACGTCTACGACTCGCACAGCACGGACTTCGCCGACCTGATCCGTCGCGACACCGGCGGCCACGGCTTGGACATCGTGGTCAACTCGGGCTCCGGCGTCACCCAACGGTCCGGGCTCGAATTGCTGGCGCCGGGTGGCCGATTCATCGACATCAGCCATCGGGAGGCCCGGCTGGGACCAATCCCCGCAAACAATATCGCATTCCACACCGTGGACATGGCGCTGCTGTCGGCGAGCGAACCGGATCGCGTGCGCACCCTGCTGAGCACTGTGTACCGGTTGATCGCCGACGGCGCCCTACCGATGCCCGACACCACGCACTACTCGCTTGCGGACGCGGACAACGCGATTCGTCTCATGGCGGGCGGCGGACAGACCGGCAACGTCGTGTTCGACATACCGAGAAGCGGTGTCCGACGTGTGCCGGTGCCGCCGGCGCAGGCCCGGGTCTTCCGCCGCGACGGCGCCTACCTCATCACTGGGGGCCTCGGGGGCCTTGGTCTGTTCTTGGCGGAGAAGATGGCGGCGGCGGGCTGCGGGCGCATCGTGCTGTGTTCACGTTCGCAGCCGACGCCCGATGCCATCGAAACGGTCGAGCGCATCAGGGCAAGCGGCGCCGACGTCACGGTGGAGTGCGGTGACGTCGCGGAACCCGGCACCGCGCGCCGATTGGTTGCCACCGCGACCGCCACCGGCCTCCCGGTGCGGGGTGTGCTGCACGCGGCCGCGGTGGTAGACGACGCCACCCTGGTCAACATCACCGCAGAACTCGTCGAGCGGGATTGGAGCCCAAAGGTTCACGGCGCGTGGCACCTCCACACCGCCACGCTCGACCAGCCGTTGGACTGGTATTGCTCGTTTTCGTCGGCCGCCGCCCTGCTGGGCTCTCCCGGCCAGGGCGCCTACGCCGCGGCCAACAGCTGGCTGGACGCCTTCACCCACTGGATGCGGGCTCAGGGCCTGCCGGCTATCACCATCGGCTGGGGTCCCTGGGCCCGGATCGGGCGCGCCACCGCCCTGGCGGACAGCTCGGGCATGGCGATCGGGCCCGAGGAGGGCGCGTACGCGTTCGATGCGCTGCTGCGTCACGACCGCGCCTACACCGGCTACGCGCCGATCACGGGCGCACCGTGGTTGAAGCTGTTGACCGAGCGCAGCCCGTTCACCGAGGCGTTTCGCCCCGTCGGCGACGCAACGGGCACAAGCAAACTCCGCGCCGAGCTCAACGAGCTGCCCATGGACGAGTGGCCGGCCTCGCTGCGGCGACTGATCTCCGATCAAGTCAGCTTGATTCTGCGTCGCAGCGTGGATCCGGATCGGCCGCTGTCCGGATACGGCCTCGACTCACTCGGTGCGCTCGAACTACGTACTCGCATCGAAACCGAAACGGGGGTTCGCATCCCGTCCGCCGACATCTCGACCATCACGATCCGTGGTCTGGCGGGGCTGTTGTGCGAAAAACTGGCACCCGCGGAAGTCGCCTGATTCCGGGGGGTGATGGATGCAATTTGACGAGCGCGCGCTCCCCTTGACACGGGGACAGCTCGACATCTGGCTAGCACAGGAAACGGGCCGGTCCCGCACCGATTGGCAACTTGGCCTCTTCGTCAAAATCGAAGGACGCGTGGAGCGCAAGCCCCTCGAGTGGGCGATCCGCCGGGCGCTTCGGGAGGCCGAACCCGTTCGGACGTCATTCTTTTCGGATGACGGCCAGGTCCTGCAGCAGTCGATTGACGACCCGGAGGTTGACCTCGCCTTCCACGACCTGCGCGGCTCGGATCATCCCGTGCGGAAGGCCCAGGAGATCGCGGCGTCGATTCAGCGCACGCCCATGCCCTTCACCGGACCGCTGTTCAGGTTCGCGCTCTTCCAGACGGGCGTCAACGAATTCTATTGGTTCACTTGCTGTCACCACATCGTCGCCGACGCGTCGGGCATTGCCCTCGTCGGCCATCGGATCGCGACCATCTACTCCGCAGTCATCGCGGGCGCGCCCATGCCGTCCCCATTCTTCGGCTCGCTGGCGGACCTGGTCGCATGCGAATCGGAGTACGAAGCGTCGGCAGACTACCTCGAGGATCAGGCGTACTGGTCGAAGAATCTGCCATCCGGCGACGGACCGGATCGGTGGTTGCGGCGGGGTGCCGGTGAGCGCGGTCCATATCGTTCCTCGGCGCCGGTCCAGCTGGATCCCGCGGTCATTCGCCGAGTCGAAGAGTTGTCCCACGCCTGGGAAATGCCGCGGTCATCGGTCATCACCGCCGCGTGCGCCCTGTTGGTGCGAGCCTGGAGTCACAACGGTTCGGAGGTGGTGCTCGACTTCCCGGTGAGCAGGCGGGTCACCCCGGAATCGAAGACGCTTCCCGGCATGGTCTCCGGCGTCGTTCCGCTGGTTTTGAAACTCTCGCCGGATGCCACGGTGGGTGACTTCTGCCGCCACGTCGATGCGCGAATACGTGAAGCGTTGCAACATCAGCGCTTTCCCGTGCGGGCACTGGAACGCAAGGCACGCTCCGGCGACCCCCGGCAGTTCGCCCAGCGGGTGAGCGTCAACTTCCTTCCCGCTGTGCTCGCCTTGGACTTCGGCGGCGTGGCGGCCTCGGCGTCATACACCAATTCCGGTCTCGCCGATGGCTTCGGGTTGTTCTTCTCCGCAGCCGGTGACCAACTGCTGTTCGGCACCGAGGGTGCCGGGGAGCTGTTTGCGGGCTTCGCCGTCGCAGACCTGGCCGAACGGTTGCTGCGGGTGCTGGCCGCGATGGCCGGCGACCCCGAACGTCGGCTGCTGTCGATCGACCCATGGGGCGCCGACGAGCACGCGCGGCTTGATGGGTGGGGCAACCGGGCGGTGCTGACCCAGCGGGCACCCGAGCCCGCGTCGATTCCGGAGCTGTTCGTCGATCAGGTTTCGCGAGCGCCGGCGGCGGTGGCGTTGACCTTCGAAGGCCGTTCGATGACCTACCGGGAACTCGACGAGGCCGCTAATCGACTGGCCCGTTTCCTGATCGGTCGGGGCGCGGGCCGCGGGCAACGTGTGGCTCTGCTGCTCGCCCGTTCGCCCGACGCCGTCATCGCGATGCTCGCGGTGCTCAAGACCGGGGCGGCGTATCTGCCGATCGATCCGGGTCTGCCTGATGCGCGGATCGAGTTCATGCTCACCGACGCCACCCCGATCGCCGTCGTGACGACTGCGGAACTGCGGCCGCGGCTCGACGGATGCGAGCCGACCGTCGTCGACATCGCGCACCCCGACGTAGCCACTCAACCCGGTGCCGCATTGCCTCCGCCCGCACCCGACGACATTGCCTACCTCATCTACACCTCCGGGACCACCGGTGTTCCGAAGGGCGTCGCCGTCACCCACCACAACGTGACTCAGCTCCTGCGATCGCTCAACCCTTCCGGACTGGTTTGGGCGCAGTGGCATTCGTTGGCCTTCGACGCCTCTGTCGAAGAGATCTGGAGTGCGTTGCTGTTCGGGGGCCGGCTGGTGGTGGTGCCCGAAGGGGTGGCCGGCTCGCCCGACGACTTCCGCGCGTTGCTCATCGACGAGCGGGTAGAGATGCTGAGCCAAACCCCCTCGGCCCTGGCAGCGCTACCCGCCGAAAACTTGGGAGCGACAACGCTACTGGTGGCCGGCGAAGCGTGTCCGGCCGAGGTCGTGGATCGATGGGCACCGGGACGGCTTATGGTCAACGGCTACGGCCCGACCGAGACCACCGTGTGCGCGACCAGAAGTGCGCCGTTGACGCCGGACTCGGGCGTGCCGCCGATCGGCGCGCCGGTGTCCGGGGCGGCGGCGTTCGTCCTCGACGAATGGTTACGTCCGGTTCCCGCCGATGTCGTTGGCGAGCTGTATATCGCGGGCCGCGGCGTGGCCGTCGGGTATTGGCGGCGGGCCGGCCTATCCGCGTCGCGGTTTGTCGCCTGCCCGTTCGGGTCGCCCGGAGGGCGCATGTACCGCACCGGGGATCTGGTGCGCTGGGACACGAGCGGGCAACTGCACTATGTGGGCCGCGCCGACGAGCAGGTCAAAATTCGTGGATACCGCATAGAACTCGGCGAAGTCCGCGCCGCATTGGCCGCGCTGGACGGTGTGGATCAGGCCGCGGTGATCACCCGCGAAGACCAACCCGGCGCCCCGCGCCTGGTCGGCTACGTCACCGGCACGATCGACGCGGCCGACGCGCGCGCCGCGCTGGCCGGTCGGCTGCCCGGCTTCATGGTGCCGTCCGCGGTCGTGGTGATGGCTGCGTTGCCGCTGACGGTCAACGGCAAACTCGACACGCGAGCCCTCCCCGCGCCGGAATACAGCGATGCCAGCCGATTTCGCGCCCCGGTCACTGCGGTGGAGGAGGTGCTGGCCGGCGCCTTCGCACAGGTTCTCGGTCTCGAACGGGTCGGGATCGACGAGTCGTTCTTCGACTTGGGCGGCGATTCACTGTCGGCCATGCGCCTCGTCACCGCCATCAACAAGTCATTGAAAGCCGGCCTGTCGTTACGCGCCTTGTTTGACGCGCCCACGGTGGCGCTCCTGGCGCCGCACCTCAATGACGACGGGGCCGAGCGCGAGCCTTTGGTGGCGGGCGACCGGCCCGCTGTCCTTCCGCTGTCGTTCGCCCAGAGCCGGCTCTGGTTCCTCGAGCAATGGCGGGACCGCGCCGCGACCTACAACATGCCCACCGCGTTTTGGATCAGCGGGCCGTTGAACGTAGAGGCCCTTGGGGCGGCCCTCGACGACGTCATCGGCCGCCACGAGTCTCTGCGCACGATATTCCCCGATGCCGACGGCGTCCCGTTCCAGCGGGTGTTGCCGGCCCGAAGCGGTATGTGGCAAGGCGGGGACGCGGCCGTGGCGTCGTTGCCCGAGCAGGACATACCCGCCGCGTTGACGGCCCTGGCCGGCCATCGCTTCGACCTATCGACTGACATCCCGATTCGCGTGCGGGTGTACTCGGTCGGCCCGGAGCGGCATGTGATCGGAATTGTTCTGCACCACATCGCCTTTGACGGGTTGTCGCTGGCTCCGATGGTGCGGGACATCAGCGTGGCCTACCGGGCGCGCGAGCGCGGCCAGCCACCCGACTGGCGTGAATTGCCGGTCCAGTATGCGGATTACACGTTGTGGCAGCGGGCGCAGTTCGGTGATCTCGATGACGGTAGTGGTCCGATCGGCAGGCAATTGGCGTTTTGGGAGGATGCGCTGGCGGGGATGCCGGAGCGGTTGGTATTGCCGACGGATCGGCCTTATCCGGTGGTGGCCGATCAGTGTGGGGCGACGGTGGCGGTGGAGTGGCCGGCGGGGTTGCAGCAGCGGGTGCGTGCGGTGGCCCGGGAGTGCAATGCGACGAGTTTCATGGTGGTTCAGGCGGCGTTGGCGGTGTTGCTGTCTCGGCTGAGCGCGAGTTCCGATGTAGTGCTGGGCTTTCCGACCGCCGGTCGAGATGATCCCGCGCTCGACGAATTGGTCGGCTTCTTCGTGAACACCCTGGTGCTGCGGCTGGATCTCACCGGGAACCCCACGGTCGCGGAGTTGCTGAACCAGACCCGTGATAAGGGTCTCGCCGCCCTCGAGCATCGGGACGTGCCGTTCGAGGTCCTGGTTGAGCGGCTTAATCCGGTTCGGTCGCTGGCTCATCATCCGCTTGTGCAGGTGATGTTGGCGTGGCAGAACCTGGCGGGGGCCGGTGGCGATCGGCACCTGAGACACCTGCAAGTCCCCCAACGCCAACCCCGCCCCGCCACCGGCGCCTTCGCACAGGTTCTCGGTCTCGAACGGGTCGGGATCGACGAGTCGTTCTTCGACTTGGGCGGCGATTCACTGTCGGCCATGCGCCTCGTCACCGCCATCAACAAGTCATTGAAAGCCGGCCTGTCGTTACGCGCCTTGTTTGACGCGCCCACGGTGGCGCTCCTGGCGCCGCACCTCAATGACGACGGGGCCGAGCGCGAGCCTTTGGTGGCGGGCGACCGGCCAACGAGCG
>NZ_LZJA01000282.1:0-1728 GCF_001666785.1 Mycobacterium sp. E3305
TTCCCCCATGATGTTCTCGGTCATCCGCGTCCGTGCGATGGGGGCGATAGCGTTGATGGCGATGCCGTTGCGGGCACCTTCGATGGCGAGAACGTGCATCATGCCGATGAGGCCCATCTTGGCCGCGCCGTAGTTGGCTTGACCGAAGTTCCCGAAAAGTCCGGTGCCGGAAGTGGTCTGAACGATCCGTCCGTAATTCTGTGCCCGCATGATCGGCCACACGGCCCGCGTCACGTTGAATGCGCCGGCGAGGTGTACCGATATGACCGCATCAACCTGCTCGGCGGTCATGTTCTTGAAAGCCGCGTCGCGCAGAATCCCCGCGTTGTTCACCAGAATATCGACCCGGCCGAAGGCGTCCATGGCCGTTGCCACGATCGCGGCGCCGCCGTCCTCGGTGGCCACCGAGTCCCCGTTGGCGACCGCGGTGCCGCCCGCGGCTGTGATCTCGTCGACCACGGCCTGGGCCGCCGACGTCGACGCGCCGCTGCCGTCCACGGCGCTGCCCAGGTCGTTGACCACGACGCGGGCACCGCGCCGTGCGAGCTCGAGGGCGTGACAGCGGCCAAGCCCGCCACCGGCGCCGGTGACGATGGCCACCTGGTTATCGAAAGTCATTGACTGCATAGGTGAGAGGTTACATTTACTCAATCGAGAGCAGTAATTTGCATTGGAGGGGACATCCATGGGCGGCCCGACTGAACTGCTGCCGCATGCGCGTCGGCGCGCCGAGGCGCTGCGGCCCCGGTACCGCGCCGCCGGCCTGTGGACCGGGGAACCGTTCGACATGGTGCGCTCCGCAGCCGCCCGGCATCCCGGCCGTCCAGCGGTGGTGGACCGAGGCGCCGAACTCACCTACGGCGAGCTGGACGAGCGCATCGATTCGGCCGCCGTGGCCATGGCAGACGCCGGTGTCGTGCCGGGCAGCGCGATCGTCTTGGTGGTCGGCAACGACGTTGACTCGGTGGTCGCGATCCACGCGGCGTTGCGGGCGGATGCGATGGTGCTGCTCGTGCCGCGTAGTGCCGGGGCCAAACACGTCGCCGACATTCTCACCCGCACCCGGGCGCGGCTCGGCGCGGCGCCGAACTGGACGGCGGTCTCCGAGCCGGAATTATCCGGGCTGTGCCGTTGGATCGAACTCGGTGCCGGTGAGCGCTTGGCCGCTGTCACGCCCTCGAGCTCGCACGGCGCGGTGCCCGCGTCGTGGTCAACGACCTGGGCAGCGCCGTGGACGGCAGCGGCGCGTCGACGTCGGCGGCCCAGGCCGTGGTCGACGAGATCACAGCCGCGGGCGGCACCGCGGTCGCCAACGGGGACTCGGTGGCCACCGAGGACGGCGGCGCCGCGATCGTGGCAACGGCCATGGACGCCTTCGGCCGGGTCGATATTCTGGTGAACAACGCGGGGATTCTGCGCGACGCGGCTTTCAAGAACATGACCGCCGAGCAGGTTGATGCGGTCATATCGGTACACCTCGCCGGCGCATTCAACGTGACGCGGGCCGTGTGGCCGATCATGCGGGCACAGAATTACGGACGGATCGTTCAGACCACTTCCGGCACCGGACTTTTCGGGAACTTCGGTCAAGCCAACTACGGCGCGGCCAAGATGGGCCTCATCGGCATGATGCACGTTCTCGCCATCGAAGGTGCCCGCAACGGCATCGCCATCAACGCTATCGCCCCCATCGCACGGACGCGGATGACCGAGAACATCATGGGGGAA
>NZ_LZJA01000283.1:0-31905 GCF_001666785.1 Mycobacterium sp. E3305
CCGCCGCCGCAGGTGCCGGCCCGTGTCCACAGCCGCACGTCGAACGGCCCTGATCCGCCGCCAAACGTGCCCACGCCGGGCGAAGACGCGGAATGGTTCAGGGGTGGCCGGGAATGCCTTCGAGGTCTCCCTGGACGCCTTGCAGATCCCCTTGAATGCCTTGCAACTTTCCTTCGATCGCCTGCAGATCGGAGAGAACATTCTGATACGCCGGCTGCATGTCATCCGGCGTTGCAGGTTGAGACTTGGGGCAGTACGCGACGATGGCACCGGCGGTGACTTCCGCGCTTTGGTCGGCGTCCCAAATCGATGACCGCTGCACGAATGCGACCGCATCGGCGAAATTGGGTTGGTGCGCCAGGAAGTCGCAGACCGCATGCCCTTGGGTCATTACGTATTCCTGACTGGGAAACGGTACGCCTTCATGCTTCAACGCGGCGATGAACGCCATGTCGGCAATCTCGATCCGCGGAGCTGGTGCCGCCGGCGCGATGCGACTTGGCGGCGCCGCCGCCGACGGCGGGGTTTCGGTCGGCTGCGCCGATGAATCCCGTTGGTGGACCGCGAACATCACCACAACCGCGGCGGCGAGGGCGGCCAGCGAGAGCGGCAACGCCGCGAGAAGACTCAATCGGCGCCGCACACCCCCGAGCCCGCGGAGCTTGGTGCCGAACCCGCGGGCGCCCCGCACGTCGGCGACCGTCTCGCTTTCACGCATGTCTTCGGGGTGGGGACGAGTGGTCACTGTGCTGTGGGCGAGGAGCTCGTCGAGCAGTTCGTCGATCTCTCGGGACGATGGCTGACCGCCGCGCTCGCGAACCGATCGGCGCCCAAGGGCGATGCGCCGCAATTCTGAATCGATCGTCTCGCGGTCGCGCATATCACCAGTCTGAGAGTGTCAGCACCATGGCACAAGTCCCGAAACAGGCGACCGACCAGCGGAAGGCGGCGCACGTACACCGCCGCCTTCGCCCCGGCCGCCGGGCGGCCGCGAGGCATCCGCCGGAAGCCTCGAACATGCGCCGACACGGCGAGTCTCGCCGCCAGGGCAGGTTCACCCGTAAGCCCTGAAAGCGGCATGAAAAACCCTCTGCCGCACCGCATTACGGGTAGCCGGGGCCGGGCATGCTAGGCTGCCCGGGGATGCCCGTCGGCATCCGTTCGAAAATGAGAGAAGTTGAAGGTATGACACAGGGAACTGTGAAATGGTTTAACAGCGAAAAAGGCTTCGGCTTTATCGCTCCGGACGGCGGCGCAGCAGATGTGTTCGTCCACTACTCGGAGATCCAGGGGACGGGCTACCGATCCCTCGAGGAAAACCAGAGAGTCGAGTTCAATATCGAGCAGGGGACGAAGGGTCCGCAGGCAGTCGGAGTAACTGCCGTCTAGTGCGAGTTCTACCCCAAGTGGGCTGGTGGGTGATTTCCCGCCAGCCCACAGCGCGTTGAGGGGGGTCGCGGCTTGCGTCCGGCGGCGGGCCGGACGCCGGGCAGCCCTACGGCGCCGCCTCCGCCGAGGAGGACCCCCCTTTCGAACATGATCAAGAGGCGCGGTTCCCGGGGGCGTGTAGATTGGTGGAAGCAGTTCTGTTCGCACTGCCCCGTAGCCATTTCCTTGTGCAGATGAGCGCATCTACGAATCGATCCCCCTTCGCCCCACCCGCATGTCGGGCCGAAGCCAAACCCAAGAGGACCCCGCCTTATGACATCCGATCTGTTTTCGCACCGCTACGAGCCCGAGGCCGTGACACACGCCGCTGGTGATTCGGAACCGGTGCAATTTCCGATCTTCTCCGACGGACCCAAGAAGGATTCCGCCTCCACGACGCAATCTTGATCGACCCCCCTGAGGGCTTCAGATCGTCAGTTCCGTTCTGGCACAGCAATTTCGGCGCCTACCAACGGCCCGATGACCCGACTTGCGGCGCCTACTCAGGCGGAGGCGGAACGGGACCGGGCGGCGGTCCGTCCGGCGGGGGTGGCGGAGCCGGCGAGCGATGCGAGCAGTCGGGCACGTAGATCAACACACCCCCCACCATCGTCCAACCGATCGCGCATCCCGGCGGCAACTGAGGGAGCGTCTCGGGTGGAGCGACCAATGCGGTCATGGTTGCCGCGATCATCACCGGCCCCATGAGTCGAGGGACGAACCTCGTCACCCGGCCCGAAGCCCGGCCGGTACGTCTTGCGAACGATTCTGCCGGTGCGTCAGGCATGCAACTTTTCCTGTCTGCCGGGAAGCTTCAAGTGTGAAATGACTGGCCGCTCGTCGCAACTTGAAGCCCTTCCCGACCGATTTCGCCGGCCGGGACCGCGCCGATATCGATCACCGCATTGATGTCACGCTGCGACATGCGGAAGACTGTTCAGGGCAATCGACGGAAGTGTCCACTGTGAACTTGATCCGTGTAGTCGCTGCGCCGCTGCTGGGCGCGGCCATGTTCGCCCTCGTCGGCTGCTCGGTGTCGACGGCCAAGCCGATCGCGACTTCCACGACCACCGCGGCCGCGGCTCCTGTCGCGTCCAGAACCGTTGCGGCAGAACCGAATCCACCCCTCGGCGCGCAGCCCCAACTGGCGTCGGACCCGGCTCAGCTGGCCGACGACCTCGTCGCCGACGAGCGCGCGCTGCGTGACTCGTCGACGCCGGAGCCGGCATTGGTAGCAGCGGCGCACCGCGAGCAGGCGGCCTATCGCGCCATCGCGCGGCACCCCGAATGGGATTCGGTCGCGCGTCCGCGCATCCCGGCGGAGCTAGCCGACGTATACGACCGCAACCTCGATGCCCGTCGCCAGCTCCAGGCGATGACGCCCGCCAAGGGCACGCTGCCCGCCTGGCGGATCGAGCCTCCCATTCCCGCCGACGAACTGGTGGGCGACTACCACGCGGCGGAAGCGGAGACGGGAGTCGGCTGGAACTATCTGGCCGCGATCAACCTGGTCGAAACGCGCTTCGGCAGCATCAACGGCGTGAGCACCGCGGGCGCGCAAGGACCCATGCAGTTCTTGCCGTCAACGTTCGCCACCTACGGGCAGGGTGGTGACGTCCACTCCCCGCGCGACAGCATCATGGCGGCGGGCCGGTTTCTGGCCGCCAACGGCTTCGCCGGCGACCCCGCCCGCGCCATCTACGGCTACAACCACGCCCACGAATACGTCCGGGCGGTGGACCAATACGCCGCACTGATCGCGAATGATCCCGCCGCCTTCCCCACCTACTACCGGTGGGACGTCTATTACGTCACCACCGCCGGGGATGTGTTGCTCCCGATCGGATACGAGGCGCCGTCCCCGATCCCGGTAGAGGAGTATCTGGCGACCCACCCGCAGTAGCCCGCGTCGATCAGAGGTACTTCAGGGCGATGTCCTGCAGGTGCGATCGCACGTCTTGACCCGTGGCCTTCTCCAGCTTGATCCCCAGCTCGCCGGCCAGGTTGACGAAGCCCATCAGCAGCATGATTTCGCCATCCGGCTCGTCGATGACGTTCTCGACGAGCCGGTTCCAGGCGAATTCGTTGCCGCTGTCGGACGTCCACGCCGTCATCACGTCGATGGCTCGGCGGACGTTTTCTCGCACATCCATGCCCGGAGCCTGCCATGACCTCCGGATCGCCGCCCGACGACGGGCACGCCGGCCGAGCCGGCTGCGCCCGTCGAACCGTCAGTAGAGCGGAACCCAGACTCCCATGTACCAGAAGCCCCAACCACCGAACTGCCAGTTGAAGACCGGGATGGCGGTGTAGCTGTCGTATTGGAAAGGCCCGAAATCGGCCTGCGCGACGACGACGTCGCGCGGCGGCCCGGACCACGGGCGGTTCCAGCCACCAGGGGGCGGCGGACCGTCCCAGCCCCCGGGAGGGGGCGCGCCCACCCAATGGGGCGGCGGGTGGCCGGGCGCAGGACCGTCGTTCCAGCCGTGCCCCCGAGGCGGCGGCGGGGGCGGTGCCCCGTGATCCACGATGCTGAAACCCGCCCGCGCGTCGCCGGGTCCGCCTATTTGGGCGTTGCCGCTGACGTACGTCCCACGCGGAACGTACGGCTGGTGCGGGGGCTGGGTGCTCGGCGGGTTGAGGGCCTGCCTGCCCTCCGGCGGTGGCGGGTTGTGCCCGCTCGCCGGCGAGTTGGGCTGTCCGCCGGGACCGTTCTGGCCCTGGTCGCCCGGCTGGTTGCCCGGGCCGCCCTGCTGCGGGTTCTGCCAGTGCTCGTTGGGCGCCGGCGAGTTCTGGCCGCCCTGCGGCGGATTGTTCTGCCCACCCTGCTGCGGCGGGTTGTTCGGCCCACCCTGCTGCGGCGGGTTGTTCGGCCCACCCTGCTGCGGCGGGTTGTTCTGGCCACCCTGGGGCGGACTCTGACCATGCCCACCCGGGGGTGGATTGTTCTGCCCGCCCGGCGCTCCAGCGGGTCCGCCCTGCTGGCCGCCGGGACCACCGCCCTGTTGGCCGCCGGGGCCGCCGCCCTGCTGGCCGCCGGGGTTTCCTCCGCCACCGCCGCCGGGGTTTCCCCCGCCGCCACCGCCATGGCAACCGGGGCACGGCGGTGGGGGGTCGAGTGGGGCCGCGAAGGCCGAGCCCGCGTTCAGCGTGACCGTGGAGAGGCTCAACCCCGCCGCGACCGCCGCCGCACTGACGACACGTTTCATAGACATAGCTGCGTCCCCTCTTGGCTATCGATCGCCTGCACTACGGGCATGTCACGTTCAACTCGAATGACTTGGTCACCTGCTGCGGTTGCTGCGGGTTGCTCATGTCGAGCCCGGTCGCTGTGCCCTTGATCGCGTAGGCCTTCCCGTTCACCGCGGCGCCCGCGTTGCCACCCTGGTTGGGAGCCGCGTCCGAGAAGCCGAGCGTGATGCCGTTGACGCTGCCGAGCCCGACCGAATGAACGATGGGGGGATTGGCGTTGCTGACCACCGCGCCGACCCCGGCCGTCGGATCACCGATGCCGATGTTGGTGTTGTCTCCCGACGGGGTGCACGTGACCTGGCCGCTGACGTTTTGCGTCTGACCGTCGACGATGACCTGTGGGCCGGACGCCGAGGGCGTCGACGAGCCCGACGACCCCGTGCTTGACTTATTGCTCGAACAGCCGGCGCATGCTGCGGCCACCACGGCCACGCCCGCCACGCCGACGACAATCCCACGCTTCACTAATGCTTCCCTTCGTGTCGCTGGTGTCGCACTGCACAACTCATTGGCTTCCCCAACGTGGCTAGCCCTCACCGACGTCGCGGGACGCCGGATACCCGGTGCCCGGCCGTCGTAAACGCTGGGTTAAAGACGCAGGGGACGCGGCATCTCTCAGGGGAGAACGCGTAATCCCCAGCTGCCGAGCAGCGGATCGATGAGCGCGAAGTCGGTCGTGTAGTCGTCGCCGTCGGGTGACGACATCAGCAGGCCAACCGCGCTCACGGTGCCGTCGGGGTTCTTCACGAAGCCCGGGCTGCCGCTGTCGCCGTTGAGGCTGAACACGCTGGCGGTTACCACCCCATTCTCGACGTGTTTGACGAAACCACAGGTTTCACCGGTAACCGCGCCAACTTTGCAGAAAGGCATACCTTCGCGAATCTGCTGCGCACTCAACACATCCCGCACCACGTACCTGCCGCCGACATCACCCGACGGCGCACCGACGCTCGGGTCGAGGAGGATGATAGCGGCGTCCTTCGTGTCGCCCTCTTTCTCGCTGGCGGTGATCTTGCCCAGGGGAACGTCATTCCCGTACGTCCACAACGAACCGTCATGGGCGTCGCAGTGGCCGCTGGTCATCAGGTAATAACTGCCGTCATTGCCCTGGGCCGCGAAACCCGCTGTGCACGAGCTGTTTTCGTCTTCCACCTTGATGCCCGGCGTCACTCCGCCGTCGGCTCGCGCCGGGTTCGCCAGCGTCGTCGCGGCGACGACCACAGCACCGACCAAGCCCAACCCTCGCAACCACCGCATGGCCACGCCGCCTCTCTTGAAGTGTCGGGCAGCATGTTAACAGCGCCAGCGGGTTTCAGCCGCCTGGGTGGTTCGCCGAAGGCGGCATCGCACCGCAGCATATTGACTAGGGCGACAAAACCCAGTGGATACTGTAAGAGGCAACAACTTTCGTCCAGGAAGCGACGATCACCCGCCGACATGACGGGCAAGGAAGCCCAGCACGGCGTCGGCGAAGATGTCGTTGCGATCACCGGCGACCATATGCCCCGCACCGCGAACGTCGGTGAACTCGACCTGTGGGAAGCGCTCCAGGAATTCGTCGGCGCGTTCCTGGCTGACGAGGTCACTCATCTGGCCCCGGATCAACAGCATCGGCACGCCGCCGCGCAGGATCGCGTCGACTGCCGCGTGCATCCGATCGGGGTCGGTGACCTCGAATGGCGGGAAAGCCGCGGTCCCGCTGATGAACTGGGGATCCCAGTGCCAGTACCAGCGATCGCCGCGACGGCGCAGGTTCGTGGTCAACCCGTCCAGATCGGTCGGCCTCGGCCGGTGCGGGTTGTATTCCGCGATGGCGTCGGCGACCTCGTCAAGCGAGGCGAAGCCCGATTCCACCCGCTCGGACATGAAGGCGTGGATCCGATTGGCCCCGGACTGGTCCATGTTCGGGACGATGTCGACCAGGACGACCGCGCTCGCGATGCCCGGCGCGAGCTCGCCCGCGAGCAGCATCGAGGTGAACCCACCCAGAGAGGCGCCGACGAGTACCGGCTGCGGCGGCAGGGTGCCCAACACCTCCTCGACGTCGCCGGCGAAGCTGACGACACGGTAGTCACCCTCGTCGGACCAGTCGGATTCGCCGTGGCCGCGCAGGTCGACGGTGACGGCTTGCCAGCCGCGCTGCGCGACGGCGGCAGCGGCCTTGCCCCACGAGCGGCGGGTCTGTCCGCCGCCGTGCAGGAACACCACGGCCCGCGCGTCAGGATCACCCAGTCGGTCCGCGACGATTCGGACGCCACCGGGCCCCTGGATTGAAAACGGTTCGACTGCCATCGGCATCTGGTGATACTAAGCCGCTTCAATACGATGCACCGGGGCGTCCGGAGGAGAAAACGATGAACCTTGACGAGTACATGTCCCTGGACGCGACCGCGTTGGCCGAACTGGTGGCGGCGAAGCAGATCACGGCCGCCGAACTTCTCGCACTGGCGAGGCAACGAGCGGACGCGGTCAATCCACGGTTGAACGCGATCGTTCGCCGGCTGGGCGACGTCGCGGACTCCCGGGCGGCCGATCCGGACCTGAGCGGGCCGTTCGCCGGCGTGCCCTTCGTGATCAAAGACCTCGCTCAGGAGTACCGCGGCTTTCCGACCTCGAGCGGTTCCCGGTCGCTGGCCAACGACGTGGCCGACCGACACGCGTTGGTCACTCAGCGGTTCCTGGACGCGGGACTGGTGATCTTCGCGATGACCAACACCCCCGAGTTCGGGGCCAAGGGCGTGACGGAATCGGATTATTGGGGTCCGGCGCGCAACCCGTGGAACACCGGGCACACTCCGGGCGGATCTTCGGGCGGGTCCGGCGCGGCGGTCGCGGCCGGGATCGTTCCGGCCGCGGGTGCCAACGACGGAGGCGGATCGATCCGCATCCCCGCCGCCTGCAATGGGCTCGTCGGCCTCAAGCTGAGTAGGGGCCTGTCGCCCTACGGCCCGCAGACGGGCGAGCCGATGTTCGGGATGGTCACCCAGGGTGTGGTTTCACGCACCGTACGTGACAGCGCCGCGCTATGCGACGCGATCGTCGGCCGTGATCCGCATGCGGCTTACGAAGTCGCCCTTCCGCGAGGCACTTTCGCCGATCACATCAAGGGTCGCCCGGACGCGCTGCGGATCGGGTACTCCTGGTCCTCGGCGATCAACCCGAATCCCGACCGGGAATCCGTCGCCGCGGTGGAACGGGCGGCGAGCCTCCTCAACGATCTGGGGCATCACGTCGAGGAGGTGCCGCCCCCGTACGACGACGCCGCCCTGGCCCGTGACTTCCTCACCATCTGGTTCGCGCAGCTCTACCACCATGTCGCAGACGCCAGGAAACGCACCGGCGCCCGCGACCGCGATTTCGAGGCCGACACCTTGGCCGTGAGTGAACTCGCCAGGGCCACCGGCGTTTTGGCACCTATCTTCGCGCTGGAAAACCGCAACGAGCACATCCGGTGCCTGGCCACGTTCCACGAAAGCTTCGACTGCTTGCTGACCCCAACTCTCGCGACCCCGCCGCTGCGCATCGGGGCCACCGCGACGCCGCGCCTTCTGCAACGGGTGGCCCGCGTCGCGAGCACGCTGCATGCGGGAAAAGTCATGGCGCGCAGTGGGATTCTCGATCAGCTGATCCAGGAGAGCCTGGGCTGGGTGCCCTACACGCAGCTGGCCAACCTCACCGGGCGTCCCGCGATAAGCGTGCCGCTGCATTGGACCGGCATCGGACTCCCGCTCGGTGTGCAGTTGGTGGGCCGGCTCGGCGCGGACGGCGATCTTCTCCGGTTGGCGGCCCAACTCGAAGAGGCGAGCCCGTGGGCTCACCGGTATCCGGCGTCGGTGTGACTAGCCCGGTTCGCCGGGCCCGTCTTCGGCCGCGCGGTCGCCTCCCCAAAGCCTGGCGAACCGCTTGGCGACGTCGCCAAACCGGTTGCCCGACCGTTGGGATGACTTGATCCTGCCGAGAGCCTGTTTCCCCTCCGCGGCGTAGTCCTTGACGGTTTCGTCGCCTTCCTCAGCGCGCATCCTTAACCTCCTTGGTCAAGCTTCGTGTTTGCGCCCCAGACGGTTCTGCCGGCGTCAAACGTTGCGGCGGCTCGACCGGCGTGAACCGCTCGGACGTGCCACTGGCCGGTGCCGCGCCCCGGCGGCCCGCTGGTGTCCGACACCGAGCCTCCGATCGGCTCATGGAGGCCTACCCGCCGACCCGGGGGATCGAAACGCCCACGGCCTTGGTCAGGACACCGGTTCCTTGCTGGCCTTGACCGGCACGTTGCTCGGCGGCAGCTTGAGCAGGTTTCCGCGCAGGCTCCCGCGAGCGGTCCGCACAGCCACCAGCAACCACGTGAACAGCAGCCCGGCGTACGCGACGGCCGCGGCCACCCGGAACGCGGGCAGGTGGGTGTGGCCGGCGAGCTGGGAGGTGCCCGTGACGAACGTTCCGACCGGGAAGGTCAGGCTCCACCACGTCAGGGCGAACGGCATCCCGCGCCGCAGTGTGCGCACGGTCAACGCGGTCGCCAGCGCGATCCACAACACCGCGAAGCCCCAGACCGGGACTCCGTAGAGGATCGCGAAGGCGTTCAGGTCCTCGGCCAGTTCGCGATCAACAGCCAGTCCGGCGCAGGCCCCCAAAAGACCTGCGGCCGTGATGGATTGCCCGAGTGGGCCCAACACAATCCACAGCGTGGGCACGCGCGCCGAGCCTGACGTCCCGTACAGCGTCAGGCGGGCCCAGATCATCGCGATGATGTTCAGGGAAGCCAGCAACGACAGCCCGAACATCGCGTAGCAGCCGAAGAGCATGGTCTCGCGCCCGGTGCCCGCCGTCATGTGTGGCAGCAGCAGCGCCCCCATGGCCGCGGTCACCATTGGCGGAACCACCGGCATCAGCCAGCCCCCGAACGCCGCGTCGGGCTCGACATTGTGCTGGGTGAACATCAGGTAGGGAATGCTCACCGCGGTGAACAGCCCGCCCAGCGTGCCCCCGGTCCAGAGCACCCAATCCAGGTCGACGGCGATGCGCCCACCGATCAGGTCCCTGCCGACCAGCACCGCTCCCCCACCCACCGTCATCAGGGCCATGGGTGCCGCGCCGTAGAAGTGCGCCATCTGCGGGTTGCGCGCGTGGGTACGGGCCACGGTGGGGTGACGTAGCCAGTGACCGCCCACCAGGACGATCAGCCCGACGAGCAGGACGGCGGCGATCACCCAGACCACTTGGGCGAATGCGCGCAACCCGACCACGTGGACGGGCAAGGTGGCGCCGGCGATGGCCACGATGCCGGTGCCCATCACCGAGGCGAACCAGTTGGGTCCGATGTTGCCCAGAACCTCGACCCGGGTCTGCGGCGACGGCGCGCCGTCCCGGTTTGCAGTGGCCATAGCTGAGAAACCCTACTGCGCGTGGCCGACCCGGGCCGGCATGCCGCTTACACTCCAACGGTGATGCATCCGGCACCCACGGCGAAGCAAGGATTGAACAAAGCCGCGGTGAGGGTCGGGATAGCCGTGCTGGTGGTGCTCGCCGTCCTGGCCGCACCGATCAAACAACGATGCGGGGCGCCGGGCCTCTCGTGCGCGACGGCGGTGGACCCCCAAGGCAACATCCACTACTACTACGAGGTGGAGCCGCTGGGCGTGTACCTCGCCGAGGTCATGACCGGCACGAACATCACCATCTTCTACGAATCCGGCGACGACCTCGTCAAAGCCCGCTAGCCGCAGCACCAGCTCGGTAACGACTTCGAGCCGGTCTGGGCGGCGGTGTGACCTAGTCGAGACCACCGCGCGACGCTTCAACTAGAAAGCGCTGGTCAGGCGAAGATTGGGTCGGAAAATTCGTGCGCGGGCGGCCGGCCGGGGCCCGGTTCGCGGGCGTTCTCGATTGGGGGCTTCACAGCAAGCTAACGCATACTTGACACCATGCTTGAAGCGACATCGCCGCAAACCGCCGGTGCGGTGCCTGGTGATGCGCTGGGTGTGGGCAGAGGTTTGTGATGGCCCGCTCGGGCGGCGCCCACCGCCGCCACCGAGCCGTCCGTCAGCACTCCCGTTTCCGCAGGGGGCTGACGCGCACCCTGGGCGCGCTGATCTCGGTGGCCGCGGTGGGGTTGACCGGGGCGGGTTACTACGTCGCGCACGGCGCGCTCGGCGGGATCACCGTCTCGAACGCTTTGCAGCCCGACGACCCGCGGTCCAGCGGCGACGACATGAACATCCTTCTGATCGGGCTGGACTCGCGAAAGGATCAGGACGGCAACGACCTACCCTGGTCGATCTTGAAGCACCTCCACGCAGGCGATTCCGACGACGGCGGCTACAACACCAACACGCTGATCCTCGTGCACGTCAGTGCCGACAACAAAGTGGTCGCCTTCTCCATCCCCCGCGACGACTGGGTGGCCTTCAACGGGGTCCCCGGATACAACCACATCAAGATCAAGGAGGCGTACGGCCTCACCAAGCAGTACGTCGCAAACAAGCTCGCCAACCAGGGCACCAGCAGCCAAAAGGAACTCGAGACCAAGGGCCGTGAAGCCGGCCGGGCGGCGACGCTGCGCGCGGTGCGCAGCCTGACCGGCGTTCCCATCGACTACTTCGCCGAGGTCAACCTGGCCGGGTTCTACGACCTGGCCCAGACGCTCGGCGGGGTGGAGGTCTGCCTCAACCATCCGGTCTACGACTCGTACTCCGGCGCGGACTTCCCGGCCGGGCGGCAGACGCTGGACGCCTCCCAGGCCCTGTCCTTCGTCCGGCAGCGCCACGGCCTGGAAAACGGGGACCTGGACCGCACCCACCGCCAACAGGCGTTCATCTCGTCGGTCATGCAGGAGTTGCAGGCCGCCGGCACCTTCACCAACCTGGACAAGCTCAAGAGCCTGATGGCGGTGGCGCGCAAGGATGTGGTGCTGTCGGCCGGTTGGGACGAGGAGATGATCCAGCGGCTCGGCTCGCTTGCCTCCAGCGGCCAGGTCGAGTTCCGGACGCTGCCGGTGGTGCGGTACGACAACATCGACGGCCAGGACGTCAACATCATCGACCCGGCCGCGATCAAGGCCGAGGTGGCGACGGCCATCGGCGCCTCGCCTGCCACCACTACGCCCGCCACCACGGCCGCCAAACCGAGCCCGTCGACCGTCGTCGACGTGATCAATGCCGGCAGCTTGAGCGGGCTCGCGACCGAGGTATCCCACGCGCTGCAGAACCACGGCTACACCACCGGTCAGACCCGCGACCGCAACTCGGGCGAACCGACCGCGAGCACCGTCGCCTACGGCGTCGGGGCCGAGACCGACGCGCGCAACGTGGCCAAGCTGCTCGGCCTCGACGCGCCCAGTCAGCCCGATCCCAACGTCCAGCCCGGACACATTCGGGTGACCGTCGATACGAACTTCTCGGTGTCGACGGTGGACGACGGCACGTCGGACGAAACGTCAAGCACCACAACGTCCAGCAAGGCCAAGCCGTATTACTACAACGGCACCACCACGACCTACCCGACGCCCGATCAGGGGAAGCCGATCGACGGCGGCGGCGTGCCCTGCGTTAACTAGCGGCGATCGCAAGCGCGGCGAAGCCGGGCGCGGCGGGTCGCCGCCATCTGGCTAGCGGCGATCGCAAGCGCGGCGAAGCCGGGCGCGGCGGGTCGCCGCCATCTGGCTAGCGGCGCGGGCGCCCCCTTTTTGGTCAGGCGTGGGTTCCCCCGTCGATGCGGATTTCGGTTCCGGTGATGAACGCGCCGTCCTCGGACACCAGCATGGCGATCACCCCGGCGACCACGCTCGGGTCGGCCATCCCGGTTCCGCTGGACTCGACCGTGGTCGGCAGTATCGGCATCAGCCTCGAAAACAGCGCCCAGTCAGCGTCTTTCGGGATGTACCCGCCGGTCGCGTCGGTGATCCCGGACTTGATGCTGCCGGGTGCCACGCACACGGCGCGCAAGCCGTCGCGCGCGTATTCGAGCGCCAGTGAATGAGTGAAGGCCTGGATTCCGCCCTTGCTCGCGGCGTAGGCCGCCATGTAGGGGTGGGCGAACGAGGCCGAGGTCGAACTGAAGTTGACGATCGTGCTGCGCGAGTTCCCGAGCAGCGTCGGAAGCGCTTCGCGGACAACGAGAAACGTGCCGGTCAGGTTGACACCGATGATCTGGTTCCAGAGATCCAGGGTGGTCTCGTGGGTGTGCGCCGCGCGCAGAATGCCGGCGGCATTGACCAACGAATCCAGGCCACCGAGCGTCTCAACGGCCATGCACACGCCGTCGATCACCGAGTCCTCGTTGCCGACGTCCATCGGCAGGGTGGTGAGGCGGCCGGCGGTGGCGGCCTCGTCCGCCCGGGACCGGGTGGCGTCCAGGCCGGCCTCCGCGACGTCCGAGGCCACCACCGTTGCGCCCTCGTCGAGCAGCCGCAGCGCGGTCGCCTGCCCGATGCCCGACGCGGCACCGGTCACCAGGATCCGCTTGCCCTCGAGTCGCTTCATCTGCCGCTCCCGTCACTAGGCGTGCCCATCATCGTAAGGAGCGCGCCATGCCGCGCCCCGGAAAGGGCACAGTGTAGGCATGGACATCGGATTCATCGGCCTGGGGAAGATGGGCCAGGGCATGGCCACGAACCTCGTGCAGGCGGGCCACCGCGTCACCGTCTACAACCGCTCCCCCGAAAAGGCGGAACCGCTCGTCCAGGCCGGCGCGTCAGCGGCGCGCACCGTTGCCGATGCGTGCCAGGGCGAGGTCGTGTTCACGATGCTGGCCGACGACCGGGCCGTCGAGGGTGTGGCCTTCGGCGACGGCGGCGTCGTCGCTTCGCTGGCACCAGGCGCCACGCACGTCTCGTCGAGCACCATCAGCGTCGCCCTCTCGGAGCGCCTGGCGGCGGCGCACGCCGATGCCGGCCAACGGTATGCCGCTGCGCCGGTGTTCGGCCGGCCCGAGGCGGCCGCGGCCGCAAAGCTTTTCGTGGTCGCGGCAGGCGAGCCGCAGGTACTGCAGCCGCTGACCCCGTTGTTCGACGCGATCGGGCAGCGCACCTTCGTGGTGTCCGAGCAGCCGCACACCGCCAACCTGGTGAAGCTGAGCGGCAACTTCCTCATCGCGTCGGTGATCGAGAGCCTCAGTGAGGCCGTCGCGCTGGTCGCCAAGGCCGGCGTCGACAGGCAGCACTATGTGGACATCCTCACGTCGACGCTGTTCTCCGCGCCCGCCTATCAGACCTACGGCGGGCTCATCGCGCGGCGGCAATTCGAGCCGGCCGGCTTCGCCGCCCAGCTGGGCCTCAAAGACGTTCGCCTGGCCCTGGCCGCCGCGGAGCAGCTGGAAGTGCCACTGCCGGTCGCGAGCCTGCTGCGGGACCGCTTCCTCACGCTGGTGGCGACCGGCGGCGGGCACTTGGACTGGTCGGCGCTCGCCACGCTCGCCGACCGGGACGCAGGCCTGGTGTCAGACGACCCCGCGTAACCCGTCGGCCCCGAACGCGGGTTCCAGCATCGCCGAATAGTCGGGGCCGCGGCGCAGCATCAGCCCGCCGTCCACGTTGATGACCTGCCCGGTGATGTAGCAGGCGGCATCGCTGAGCAGGAACATCGCCAGGTTGGCGACGTCCTCGACCTCACCGGGGCGGGGCAGCGGCGTGCACGCGCGGTAGTCCTCGCTCACCTCCGGCAGGGCGAACACCGGAGCCACCAGATCCGTGCGGATCAGGCCCGGCCGGATGCTGTTGACCCGCACCCAGGACGGGCCGAGCTCGTCGGCGGCCAACTGCATCATGTGGTCAACGGCCGACTTGCTGACCCCGTAGGCACCGAACCAACGGTGGGTGTTGCTGGCCGCGATAGAGGAGATGCCGACGAACGAGCCGCCGCCACCGCGGACCAGCTCCCTTGCGACGTGCTTGAGCACGTACATGGTGCCGTTCACGTTGAGGTCGACGGTGCGCCGCCAGCCCTCCGAGTCGATCTGGGTGATCGGCCCGATCGTCTCCGAACCCCCCGCGCAATGCACCGCCCCGTGCAGTTGACCGTGCCAGGCCGTCGCGGCGTCCACCGCTCGGGCCGCCTCCTCCTCGTTGGTGACGTCGGTCGGCTCGTAGCGGATCGAACCGCTGCCTGGAAGCGCTTCGATCTCGCTGACGGCCCCCGCCAGCCGGTCGGGGTTGCGGCCGACGATCATCACCGAGGCGCCCGCCGCGACCAGGCCGGCGGCGACGCCCTTGCCGATACCGCTGCCACCGCCGGTGACCAGATACGTCCGGTTTTCGAATGAAAGCTGCACGCGACGCCCTCTCGAACTGGAACAGGTTCTCGATATCGAACCACGCGGAAAACTCGCCGTTCCGACGGGTGCTCGTCACACCGGCCCCAATGGCGCCCGATCAGAAGCGATCGACGATTTGCCCGCCTCCGCGCGACAACCGGTCGGTCGTGCCGGAGCAGCCGACGAAAGCTACGGCGTATCGCGCCGGGCGACCTGCGTCGGCTTGGCGTTGCGCCAGTCCTCGACGTCGGGCGGCAGGCCGACCGCGTACCTGTTCTCGTTGTGGGCCGCCCAGTGCGCATGGCCGAGCTCGTGGATGTGGAACGCGTGCCGCAGCGCCTCGGTGAAGCCCATCGCGTCGGAGGCGGCGTTGACCGAGTCCTTGACGAGCAGCGCCGCCATCGTGGGGCGGTCGGCGATGCGCCGGGCGAATTCCAGTGTCTTGTCGGCCAACTCGTCGACGGGGAACACCTTGGAGACCATGCCGAGGCGGTAGGCCTCGTCGGCGTCCAGCGAATCTCCGGTCAGCAGCAGCTCTTTGGCTTTGCGCGGGCCGAATTCCCAAGGGTGGGCGTAATACTCGACGCCCGGCATCCCCAAGCGCACCGCCACAACGTCGCTGAACTTGGCGTTGTCGGCGGCGACGATCAGGTCGCACGCCCAGATCAGCATCAGGCCCGCGGAGATCGCATTGCCCTGCACCTGCGCGATGGTGATCTTGCGCAGGTCCCGCCAGCGGCAGGTGTTCTGGAAGAAGTAGTGCCACTCCTGCAGGTAGATCTTCTCCACGATCGGATCGCGGGTTCCGCCGTTGATGCGGAAGCTCGGCAGTTGGCTGCGCTCGGCGATCGCCAGCTCGGAGCCGAGGTCGTGGCCCGCGGAGAAGTTGCGACCGCGCGCCGCCAGGATCACCACGCGCACGGTGTCGTCGGCCTCGGCGCGCAGGAACGCCTCGTCGAGCTGGATCAGCAGGCCTCGGCTTTGCGCGTTGTGCGCTTCGGGCCGGTTGAGCCAGATCCGCGCGATGCGGCCCTCGTCGAGGGTCTCGTAGCTCACCAACTCGTCAGCCTCGGAGTTGCCCGTCTGGGAACCGGCTTGCTCTGAGAGTGTCATTCGGCCCACCTCACTCGTTGTCAGGTCCGACGTCGTTACACATTACGGCCAGTGTGTAAGTGCGCCCCGGTTGGGTGGGCCGTCGGGATCCGAACATCAAGTCCTCACCCACCTGCCCATCCTCCCATCACCTACAGTTAAGTCATGGCTACGAAATCTGACCCTGGCGAGATCGGCGACGTGGAACCGGTTGCCGACAGCACCGCCAGCCAGGCCAGGCGAGTCGTCGCGGCGTACGCGAACGACGCCGACGAGTGCCGCGTCTTCCTGTCCATGCTCGGCATTGGGCCCGCAAAACTCGACGCGTAGATGGCTCCCGGGGACGGGCACGACTCAACCTTCGGGAATTCCGACTTCGTGGTGGTCGCCAACCGGCTGCCGGTAGACCAGGAGCGGCTTTCCGACGGCACCCGGGCGTGGAAGCGCAGCCCCGGCGGTCTGGTGACCGCGCTGGAGCCGCTGCTGCGCCGCAGGCGGGGCGCGTGGGTCGGCTGGGCGGGCGTCGCCGAAGAGGAGACCGACTTCGACGACGAGCCCATCGTCCAGGAGGACCTGGAACTGCGCCCGGTGCGGTTGAGCGCCGACGACATCGCCCAGTACTACGAGGGGTTCTCGAACGCCACGCTGTGGCCGCTGTACCACGACGTCATCGTCAAGCCGATCTACCACCGGGAATGGTGGGAACGCTACGTCGAGGTCAACCGGCGCTTCGCCGAGGCCACCTCGCGCGCCGCCGCCGAGGGCGCGACCGTGTGGGTCCAGGATTACCAGCTGCAACTGGTCCCCAAAATGCTGCGGCAGCTGCGGCCCGATCTGACCATCGGCTTCTTCCTGCACATCCCCTTCCCGCCGGTGGAGCTGTTCATGCAGTTGCCCTGGCGCACCGAAATCATCGAGGGACTGCTCGGCGCGGACCTGGTGGGCTTCCACCTGGCCGGCGGCGCCCAGAACTTCCTGTTTTTGTCCCGGCGGCTGATCGGCGTCAACACCTCCCGCGGCTCGGTCGGGGTGCGCTCGCGGTTCGGGGAGGTCGAGCTCGGGTCGCGCGTCGTCCGGGTGGGCGCATTCCCGATCTCCATCGATTCCGGCTCGCTCGACCAGGCCGCCCGCGACCGCGACGTCAGGCGCCGCGCCCGGGAGATCCGCGCCGAGCTGGGCAACCCCCGCAAGGTGCTGCTGGGCGTCGACCGGCTCGACTACACCAAGGGCATCGATGTGCGGCTGAAGGCCTTCTCCGAGCTGCTCGCGGAGGGCCGCGCGAAGCGCGATGACACCGTGCTGGTCCAGCTGGCCACACCGAGCCGCGAACGCGTGGAGAGCTACCAGATCCTGCGCAACGACATCGAACGCCAGGTGGGCCACATCAACGGCGAATACGCCGAGGTCGGCCATCCGGTCGTGCACTACCTGCACCGTCCGGTCCCCCGCAATGAGTTGATCGCCTTCTTCGTGGCCGCCGACGTCATGCTGGTCACCCCCCTGCGCGATGGTATGAACCTGGTGGCCAAGGAGTACGTCGCCTGCCGCAGCGACCTCGGCGGTGCCCTGGTGCTGTCCGAGTTCACCGGCGCGGCCGCCGAGCTCCGGCAGGCCTACCTGGTCAATCCGCACGACCTCGACGGCGTCAAGGATGCGATCGAGGCGGCGCTCAACCAGAACGTCGAGGAGGGCAGGCGCCGGATGCGGTCGATGCGGCGCCAGGTGCTGGCCCACGACGTCGACCGGTGGGCGCGGTCGTTCCTCGACGCGTTGGCGAACCCACAGGACGGCGAGTGAGCGGCGCGAACCCATGGTGTTGCCGCGCAAACGCTGTGATACTCGATGGATCGGTGCAGGGGAAGGGTCCGGAAGGGAGGGCATCGTGAAGCTCCGTCGCGGACTGGCCGCCGGCGCCGGCATCGTCTCGGCAGTCGCCATTGGAATTGCGCTGGAGTCCGGCGACCCGGCGCGCGCGGTGGGACCGCCGCCGGATGGCAACTACAACTACAACGAGGCCGGGGTCTCCGGGGTGACCTGGACGATCTCGGCGTTGTGCGATCAGCCGTCCGGAACCCGAAACATGAACGACTATTCGGACCCGATCGTGTTTGCGATGAACTGCGCCCTGAACATCGTGAGTTCGACGGCCGAGCAGATCAATCCCGCGGACAAGCTGCAGAACTTCAGCGGCAGGGCCCGGATGACCAGCATGCTGTGGACCTTCAAAGTCGAGAAGTCAGACGGCGTTTCGTGTCCGGGCGGCGGCACCGCGCCGTCGACCGAAACGTATGCGTTCAGCGACGAGAACATGAGCGGCACCCACACCAGCATGCACGGCGCGGTCTGCGGGATGCAGCCGGGAATGACGAAAACGCCGTTCTCGCTGCAGATGACCGGCCCGCCGCCCAGCCCGATCGAACGTTATCCGTTGTACTGCAACGGGATTGCGATGTGCTACTAGATCGGCGTGATGTAGGCGATCAGCCATTGCTTGCCGATCTTCTTGAAGTCCACCCGCAACCGGCTGCCGTCGTATAGCGGCTGGCGCGTCTTGTCGGTCACGGTGCGATTCATGTAGACCATCAGCGATGCCGATTCGCGTTTGGCGGACATGACGCCCACGCCCACCACGCTGGCCTGGACGACCACCTCACGCTTCTTGGCCTCCGGAATGATCTGCGCGTTGGCGCTTTTCCGGAATTCCTGGCGGTAGTCCGGGGTGAGCAGCGGGTACGCGTCGCTGAGGCTGCGTTCCACCGTCTGATAGTCGTAGGCGAAGACCTCGGGAATCTCCTTGGTGGCCAAGCCGGGTAGCACCGCCCGCGCCGCCTCCTCGCCGCGCGTCTGCACCCGCCCCCAGTAGAACCAGCCGGCCGCCGCGGACAACCCGACGAACACCACGATCAGAAGGTAGCCCGCGACGACGAGCAGCCAGCGCCGCCACCGCATCAATTGCCCCCGTTGGGATACTTCAGGTCGTAGCCCGTCATCCGTCCCTGCTCGTCCTCGTGCACGATGACCCGCAGGCGATAGGGCATGGACGGCTTGTTCACGCCGTCGATGTCGGCGACGGTCACCCGCACCGAAACGAGCACGGATGCGTTGTCGGTGACGTTGTCGACGCCCTCGAGGGCGGCGCCGTTGATGACGGCCTCCGACGTCGCGTTGGTGGAGCGGAATATGCCCTTGAGATTCTCGATGTTGTTGTTGGCGCCCAGCATTCCGCGCAGCGGTCCGCTGGTGCCGTTGTAGAAACGGTTGACGCTCTCGTCGATGTTGTCCTGCTTGTAGCTGAACATGTTGACCACCGTCTGCGTCGCGGTGTCGACGAACCGTTGGTCGCGCGTCTGCTGGGCGCTGGCGTGCCGTTGCTGGACGACGAGCACGCCCAGGCAGCCGGCCAACGCGCCGATGGCCAACAGCGCGGCCGCGAACGAGATCCATGCCACCAGCGCGCGGTGCGGCTGCCGCCGCGGTGGCGGCTTGAGGGACTTGAGGGTCTTGACCGGCTTGGCCGGCTGCGCCGGCGCCGCCTCGACCTGCACCGTCGCCGCCTCGGTCGACTCGGCTTTCGCCGGGCCGGCCGCACGGGACGCCCGACGACGCGCACGCGCAGTGGTCGTTGGCTCGACTGCCACTACATCGGCCTCGGATCAAGCATCAGGTCCACCCAATTCTCGGCGCTCGACGCGCCGCTAGCACCGGCCGCGAAAATACCAGTGCCGCCGGCGGGGTCCTTGAATGCGCCGGTCTTTTCGTCGTAGGTGGCGTACGCCGGCCCGCTGGCCTGCGGTTGACCGCCGGGCGGCGGTCCCCACGGCTTCTCCGGTCCCGGGCCCGCAGGCGGGGGGTTGATCCCTTCCGGCGGGGCCGGCGGTGGCAGCCACTTGGGGTACGGCAGCTGCGGCGGCACGGGCGGGACCCCGGGCGGCTGCCACGACGTGAACGGCGGTGGCGGCCCGTTGTCGTTGGGCGGTGGCGGGTCGTATGCCGGTTGTTTGTTGGGCAACGGCCCCGGCCCCGGCACCACGCCCGGTGGCGGCGGCCCGACGATCGGCGTGCCCGGATCCGGCTCAGCGCCGGGCGGGATATAGGGGAACTTGTTGGGCGGCAACACGTTCAGCCCGTTCGTCACCGGGGTGTCGTACGGCACCGGCGGACCGCGCCACGGGTTGCGGCCGATGGGCACGTAACCCTTGGGGTCGCGGCAAAGCTGCACGGTCGGCGCCCGCTTGCCGGGGAATTCCTGGCAGGGGTAGTTGCGCGCGCCGCGCACGGTACTCGGGTCGTTCTGGGCGACCTTGCAGTACATGTCCCTCGGCAACTCGCGCACCGTCTCATCGGCCGGCGTGCGCATCAACGGGGGTGGGAGGAAGCCGACGGCGCACGGCGGCGGGTCGTTGAGGTCGAGTTTGAAGTCCAGCTTGGCGCCCTCGTCCTGGGGCGCACCGCCGGCGGCCGTCGTGATCGCGGCGAACAGCGCCGGCAGCACGACCAGCAGCTGCTCGATCGACTTGTGGTAGATCACGCCCACCCGGCCAAGGTTGGCCAGGCTGGCCGCCAGCGCGGGGAAGGACGGCCGGATACCGGAGAACGCCGTGCTGGCCTCGTCGGTTGCCCCCGGTGCGGTGGCCAGCGTCGAACGCAGCTCCGGGTCGGCCTGCCGCACCTCCGACGTGAACCGCGCCAGCCCGTCGGAGAGCGATTTGATGTCGGCCCCGGCCCGGATCTGTGCTTCCAGGAACGGGCCGGCCTGGTCGATCAACTGCGACGCTTGCGGGTAGTTCGCGTTGGCCTCGTCGACCAACAACCGGGCGGACTCGAACAGGCGGGCCAGCTCGGGTCCCGACCCGTTCGTCGCGGTGAACGTCTCGTGCAGCAGCTCGCGCAACCGGGTGTCGCCGAGGCTGTTGGTCAGCGCCTCCGCCCGCTTCAGCAGGTCTGCGACGTCCTGGCCGATCCGGGTGTTCTGCCGCTCGATGCGGAAGCCGTTGCGCAACTTGGTCGTCGCCGGTGTGCCGGGTGGTACCAGGTCGATGTACTGCTCACCGACGGCCGACACGCTCTTGACGGTGGCGGTGACGTTCGACGGGATGGGCGTCCCGCTGTTCAGCCGCATGCCGGCGGTGACACCGCTGGGATTGAGCCCCACTGACTCGACGCGGCCGACCGCGACACCGCGGTACGTGACGTTGGCGTTCTTGTACAGACCGCCGCCGGCGACGAAATCGGCCGTCCCCGCATACGTTCCGAGCCCGAACGTTGACGGCAATCGCAGGTAGAACACCGCCATCACGGTCAGGGTGATGGCCGTGATCACCGCGAAGATCCACAGCTGGATCCTGGTGAGTTTGTCGTGCATCTACGTCCGCCCCTTACTGTCCTGAAGCCGTGCCGGGCGGAATCTTGAACGGGTCGGCCGCCTGTCCGGACAGGTTGGCCATCTCGCCGACCAAAAAGTCCGGCGGATTGAGGATCTCGTTCATGTGGGCCATGTTCGGGTCGAAATATGCGGTGGTGAAGAAGGTTTCACCGAGGCGGCGCAGGGTGAGGTCGAAGGTGGTGAACACGTTCAGGTAGTCGCCGCGCACCGCGTTCTTGATACCGAAGTTGGGGAAGGGGAACGTCAGCAGGAGCTGCAGCGAGGTGACGAAGTTCTTCCGGTTGTCGTTGAGCGCTTTGGCGGCCGCGTACAGGTCCTTGAGGTCGGCCGCAAAGTCCACCTTGGTCTTGGCGAGGATGTGCGAGGTGACGTTCGCCAACTTGTGCAGCGCCGAGAACGCCTCGACGATGTGGTCGCGGTTCTTGTTGAGCACCCGGATCGCGTCGGGCAACGTGTCCAGCGCGCGGCCCAGGTTGTCCTTGTCCCGGGCCAGGCTGGCCGAGAATCGATTCAGGCCGTCGACCGCGTCGATGATGTCATTGACCTGCCGGTTGAGGCCGGCGGTCAGTTCCGCCAGCCGGGGCACCAGGTCGACGAATTGGTCCTGCCGGCCCGCGACGGCCTGGTAGGTCTCGTCGGTGATCTCTTCCAGCGCACCGACATTGCCCTTGTTCACCACGACACCAAGGGCCGACAGCACCTCTTCGGTGGTGGGGTAGCGGCCGGTGTTGGACTCGGAGATCTTGGATCCGTCTTTCAGGCGGCCGACGGCCGGTTTGTCCTTCGGGCGCGCCAGGTCGACGTGCATCGAACCCAACAGCGACGTCTGCGCGATCGTCGCCGTCGAGTTGGCCGGCAGGACGACGTTCTTGTCCAACCCCAATTTCACGGCCGCATAGAAGGAACCGTCCGGGCGCTGCACGGCCTCGATACCGGAGACACTGCCGACCGTGACGTCGTCCACCATGACCGGCGAGTTCTGCGGCAGCGTCGCCACGTCGGGCAGATCGACGGTGATCGAGTATGCGCCGCTGCCGTGCCCGGCGGTGCCCGGCATCGACACCGAGTTCAACCCGTTGAACTGACAGCCGGCCAGCAGCGCGCTGCCCGCCGCCAAAGCGCCGCCGCGCAACCACATTCGGTTCATCTAGCCGCCCCCCTGGTCGCCCTGCGGCGGCGCCTGGCCCGGCGGCGGTCCGGGTAGGGGCCCGAATGCGCTCCCGGGAGCCGGGCCGGGCGCGGGGCCGGCGTTGCCCAAGGCCGGGCCGGGAGCCGGGGCCGCGCCAGTCTGCGGTGCCGTCGGAACCAGCAGGGCCTGCAGGTCCGCCGGATTCTGCGCGGCGGGCGGGGTCTTGGCACCGTTGGCCGGGATCCAGGTCAGTTCGGGCACCGGGGTAGCCGACTTCGCCTGGGTTTCCGGGGTGTCATAGATGATCTGGCCCTTGTAGGCGGTGATCGTGTTGAGCGGGTGGAACATCAGCGGCGGGTAGTTCACGGTGAGCCGGCGCAGCACCGGGCCGAGCCGCTCACGGCAGAGTTCGGCGCGCCGGAAGTAGTCGGGAGCGCGCGGGCCGGCCGCCGTTTCGAAGGAGCCACCGCAGATGAACTGCACCGGGTTGGCGAATTCCGGGATCGACAACAGGCCGTTGAGCGTGCCCTGCGCCGGGTCGTAGATGTTGTAGAAGTTCGCGATGCCGGGGCCTGCGACGTGCAGCACCTGCTCGATGTTGTCGCTCTGGTCGCTCAGCGTCTTGGCAAAGTCGTTGAGGTTGTTGACGGTATCGATGATGGTCGAATTGTTCTCGTGCAGGAAACCCCGGATGTCGGACAGCGCCTTATTGAGCGTGCCCAGGGTGGTGTCGAGGTGACGCGAGCTGTCGGCGAGCACCTGGGACACCGAGGCGACGTTTCCGGCGAACTGCACGATCTGTTCGTTGCTGGCCGACAGCGCGTTGACCAGAACCTGGAGGTTCTTGACCGTCCCGAAAATGTCGCTGCGTGAATCACCCAGCCGCCCAGCGGCTTGCGAGAGTTCGCGCAAGGCGTTGTGGAAAGACTCGCCGTTGCCGTTGAAGGTGTCCGCGGCCTGGTTGATCGCCCGGCCCAACGGACCCTGCATCGATCCCGTGGTCGGCCCGAGCTGAACAGCCAGCTTCGTCAGCGACTCTTTGACCTCGTCCCATTCCACCGGGACCCCGGTGCGGCCCAGGCCGATGCTGCCGCCGTCGGGCAGCACCGCCCCGCCGGTGTACGCCGGTGTCAACTGAATGAAGCGGGCCGACACCAGGTTCGGCGACATGATGATCGCCTGGGCGTCCTTCGGGATCTTCACGCCCTTGGACACCGACATGGTGATCTTGACGTCGGAGGGCCGCGGCTCGATCGTGTCGACCTGACCCACCGGAACACCGAGGACGCGGACCTGGTCGCCGGGGTAGAGGCCGACGGCGGACGTGAAATAGCCGACGATGCTTCGCGTATTGCCGGTCGACGACAGTACATACACGCCACCCACCAGCACCGCGATAAGCGCGATCGCGGTGGTGTAGCGCAGCCCCCGGCTGCCGGCGAGGCGCTTGATCATGGCGACTTCGGCCTGATGATCCAGCGCTCTTGGATGAGTCCGCGCAGGTAGTCCGCGAGGCTGGCCGGCATCTTGCCCGGTTGGTAGAAGAAGTCGAACATTGTCGCGATCAACGGCGCGGGGATCACACCGTAGACGTTGACGTTGAATCCGGGTCCGGACCCGACGACCTCGCCGAGCTCGGTGGCGTAGGTGGGTAGCCGTTTGAGGGCCTCGGTGATGTAGTCGCGGCGCTCGTTGAGGTTGCTCAGCACATCGTTGAGCTTGCTCAGGGCCGGGCCGAACTCCTTGCGGTTGTCGGCGACGAACCCGGAGATCTGCGCCGACAGGCCCTGGATCCCCGAAATGAGCTGCCCGATGGCGGCCCGCCGCTCGTCGAGCGCTGCGAACAACTCGTTGCCGTCGTCGACCAGCTTGTTGACTTGGTCGGCGCGCTGGGACAGCACGCCGGTCACCGACTTCGCATGCGCGAGAAGGCTTTGCAGCGCCTCGTCGCGGCGGTTCAGGGTGCGCGACAGCGTCGTCACACCGTCGAGCGCGCCGCGCAGCTGGGGGGTGGCGTCGTGCAGCGTGTCGGTCAACACGTTCAACGCCTGCTCGAACTGGGGCTTGTTCAGGTTGTTGGCGTTCTGGCCCAGATCCTCCAGCGCGCCGGCCAGGGTGTACGGCGTGGTCGTGCGACTGAGCGGGATCGTGGTCCCCTTGCCGCTGCCGGCCGGGGTCACCGCGATCGAACGCTCCCCGAGAATGGTGTCGGTGCGGATCGCGGCCAGCGACTGATCACCAACGGCGACATGGCGATCCACACTGAAGCTGATCTTGGCGCTGTCTCCGGCGAGGCCGACCGAAGTCACCTTGCCCACCTTGAAGCCCGAGACGTACACCGCGTTGCCGGGGTTGATGCCACCGGCGTCGGAGAAATAGGCGTCGTAGACCTTGCCTTGAGGCCAGAACGGCAATCCCGCGTAACCGAATGCGATGAGCACGACGCACACGACCAGCACCACGCCGAAAATGCCGGTGCGAAGCGGATCGCGCTCACGCTTTGCGTTACTTGGCAAAAGCGCACCTCCCCTTGCTGGGATCCACCTGGCCGCCGAGCGGCAGCAAGATGTCGCTACCGGCCGGGCCGTTGATCTTGATCGTCACGGAGCAGAAGTAAATGTTGAAGAACGAACCGTAGGCACCCAGCGCCGCCAGCCGCAGATAGTCCTCGCCCAACTGCTCGACGTCGTTGTTCACCTCGGCCTTGCGGTTGTCCAGTTCGGTCGCCAGCGGGCGGGTGTTCTCCAGGATGCCCTGCAGCGGCCGGCGTGAATTCTTCAGCAGCTCGGTCAGATCCGTCGTCGTGGAGGCCAGCGGCGGGATGGCGCCCGCGATGTCGTCTTTGTTCTTGGCCAGTCCGCTGATCAACTGCTGCAACTGGTCGACACTGGCCGAGAACTGAGCACTGCGCTGATCGACGGTCTTGAGGACCGTGTTGAGGTTTTCGATCACGTCACCGATGAGTTGGTCACGCTGGCCCAGCGCCGACGAGAACGCACTGGTGTCGGCCAGCACGTTGGACAACGCGCCGCCCTGCCCCTGCAGCAGCTCGATGACGGCGCTGCTGATCGTGTTGACCTTGTCCGCGTCCAGCCCCTTGAGCACGGGCCGCAGGCCGCCGAGCAGCGCGTCGAGATCCAGCGCCGGCTGGGTGTGCTGGGTGTTGATCGTCCCGCCCGGTGGCAGCTTGCGCAGCTCCCCGGGCCCGGACGTGATCTCCAAATACCGGTCACCGACCAGGTTTTCGTACCGGATCACCGCGCGCGTGGACGAATAGAGCGTATAACGCTTGTCGAGCCCGAACGTCACGTCGATGGTGTTGTCCTGGTTCAGTTTCACACCCGACACCGCGCCGACCGGCACGCCGGCGATGCGCACCTTCTGCCCCGCCTTCAGGCGCGACACATCGGTGAACGTTGCGTGGTAGGTGCTTTCGGGGCCGAACCGGAAGTCGCCGAAGACCACCACCAGTCCCGCGGACACGATCAGCATGGCCACCGCGAAGATGCTGACCTTGATCATCATCGAGCGGTGCGTCGGCATGGCCCCGGCCGGCATCAGAAATCGTCCCGTTCCGCGAAGGCGCCGTGGAACAGGAACTGCAGCGTCGAGGGCGCGTCGAACTGCAGTTCCGTGAACGGCTCGTACGGGATGTTGGCGTTGTCGGTGACCAGGAACGGGGCGCGGTAGAACGACCCGCCGGTCTGCTTGGTCGGAATGTCCGGCAGCCCGCGGCAGTTCGGGCCACCGGACGCATTGACGATCGGCAGGGACTCCGGGAACGTGTACGACGGCGCGCCGAGCACGAAGCTCGAGGACGTGAACAGGCCCGCCTTGCGGACACCGAGCAGCGGCGCGAATTCCTTGATGCCGCGCTCGATCCCGGCGAACAGGCAGCCGAATTCGGGGGAATAATCGGCCGCGACCTTCAGCGGGGCCCGCAGCCGGTTGATCGCGTCGATGAAGTTCTGTTCGGCCGGCGCCAGCGTCTCGTAGGCGTTATTGGCCAGACCGATCGTGGCCAACAACGTGTCGTTGAGGTTGTTCTGCTGGTCGACGACAGTCTTGTTGATCGTCGGCAGGTTGTCGAAGACGGTGTTGAGATCCGGGGCGGCGTCGGCGTAGGTGTTGGCGACCACCGCCGCCTTGCGGAAGTCCTCCTGCAGTGCAGGCAGTTTCGGATTGGTTTGGCGCGTCAGCGTGTTCAGGCCCGACAAGATGCCGCCGAAGTCGTCCCCGTGACCGCGCAGGCCTTCGGACAGCGCGCTCAGCGTCCCGTTGAGTTCGACCGGGTCGATCTTGTGCAGCAGGTCGATCAGCGACTGGAACAGGGTGTTGACTTCCAGCTGCACCGCCGATGCCGCCACGTGCGCGTTCGGGCGCAGCGACGTCGGCGAAGGGTTTTGCGGCGGAAGGAATTCCACCGCCTTGGCGCCGAAGATGGTGTTCCCCGCGATGTGCACCATCGCGTTGGAGGGGATGAAATGCATGTCGTCGCTGTTGATCCCGAGCGTTAACCGGGCCTGGTCATCGGCGTAGTCGATCGCCTCGACCTTACCGATCTGGATGCCGCGGTATTTGACCTTGGCGCCCTTCTCCATCACCAGACCGGCCCGCGGCGCCGAGACCGTCACCGTGTCGATCGAGGCGAAAGCCGCGGAGTAGGACAGGTAAGTGACGAGCGCGAACGCCACCAACAGGCTGGCAAGCACCGCGGCTGCCAGCCGGACGGAGGTACGTCGCGTATCTGTTTCTGCCATGTCCCTTTAAGCGGTCCTGTTACCCGGAGAGGTTGAAGTTACCGGACGCGCCGTAAACGGCGAGTGAGATGCACAAAGTGATGACGACGACGACGATCAGCGACGTTCGCACGGCCTGGCCGACCGCGATGCCGACGCCGACGGGACCGCCGTGCGCGTTGTAGCCGTAGTAGGTATGGACCAGCATCACCGCGATGGACATCACGATCGCCTGCAGGAACGACCACAACAGGTCCGACGGGATGAGGAACGTATTGAAGTAGTGGTCGTAAAGACCCTTGGACTGCCCGTTGATGTACACCGTGGTGAAGCGGGCGGCGAAGAACGCCGCGAGTACCGACAGCGAATACAGCGGAATGATCGCGATGAGGCCGGCGATCAATCGGGTGGACACCAGATAGGACACCGATTCCACCGCCATGCATTCGACGGCGTCGATCTCTTCGGACACCCGCATGGCGCCCAACTGCGCGGTGGCACCGGCGCCGATGGTGGCCGCCAGCGCGATGCCGGCGATGACCGGCGCAACGACGCGGACGTTGAGGAAAGCCGACAGGAAGCCGGTCAGCGCCTCGATGCCGATGTTGCCCAGCGAGGAGTAACCCTGCACGGCGATGACCCCGCCGGAGGCGAGTGTCAGGAAGGCGGCGACGCCCACGGTGCCGCCGATCATGACGAGCGCCCCCGCACCCATTGTCATTTCGGCGATCAGGCGGACCGTCTCTTTGCGGTACTTGGTGATCGCGTGGGGAATGTGACGCACCGTCTGGCCATAGAACAAGGCCTGCTCACCGAAGTCGTCGACCGGCTCCTGCAACCGGGAGGCGAGGTTGCGCAGCCGGTAGGTGACGTCGTAGCTCATCGGGTACTCACTTCGCCGAGATCCGCACGCCGATGGCGGTCATCACCACGTTGATGACGAACAGACAGATGAACGCGTACACGACCGTCTCGTTGACGGCATTGCCGACGCCCTTGGGTCCGCCCTTGACGGTCAGGCCGCGGTAACAACCGACCAGCCCGGCCATCACGCCGAACAGCAACGCCTTGACCTCGGCGAGAACCAGCTCGCGCAGCCCGGTCAACACGGTCAACCCGTTGATGAACGCACCCGGATTGACGCCCTGCAGGAAAACGGAGAACACGTAGCCACCGGACAGGCCGATGGCGCACACCAGCCCGTTCAGCAGCAGGGCCACCACCGTGGAGGCCAGCACCCGGGGCACGACGAGCCGCTGGATCGGGTCGATGCCGAGCACCCGCATCGCGTCGATCTCTTCGCGGATGGTCCGCGCACCGAGGTCGGCGCAGATCGCGGTCGCACCGGCGCCCGCCACGACGAGCACGGTCACCACCGGCCCCAGCTGCGTGATGGTGCCGAATGCCGTTCCGGCGCCGGACAAGTCGGCGGCCCCGATTTCGCGCAGCAGGATGTTGAGCGTGAACGCCACCAGCACGGTGAAGGGGATGGACACCAGCAGGGTGGGAACCAGGGACACCCGCGCGATCATCCAGGTCTGTTCCAAGAACTCGCCCATTTGGAACGGCCGGCGAAAAGTCTGCCGGCCGGTGTCGATCATCATTTCGAAGAACCCGCCGACAGCGCGAGCGGGAACCGCAAGTTGTTCCCTCAACTTGGCTACCCCCCTCGGCTGCTCGCGGCGAAGTCTGTGCGTCGCCTTAGCGGTGTCTTCCGTCGCATGCGGCTCGATGTGAGCCGGATCATATTAACTCAGAACAAGATTAAGGTGTCAATGAAAAGCATTTCTTTGTCCAAAACGTTAATTACCCAGGTCAGACACCGTTACATTTTCCAGAATTGACACACGTTCTACCCACTGTTTCCCCCCCAGGAAGTAACCTCACACGGTTATTGCTCCATCAGCCCGACCGCGGAAAAGTTGCGCTCGGGATCCCGCCCAGCAAAGTACTCTTGCAGCGTCGCGCTCAGTTGCCCGGGCTCCCAGGCCGGTCCCTCTGCGCTGAATCGATGCTCCGCCGTGGGCGCGGCAACCAGGGTCACCTGCGGCCCGTACACGATGAACACCTGCCCGTTGACTTCCGCGGCCGCCGGAGATGACAGGAACTTGACCAGGCTGACCACGTGCTCGGGCGACAGCGGGTCGATGCCACCCGCCTCCACTTCCGGTGCCGCACCGAAGACGTCGGCCGTCATCGCGGTGCGGGCGCGCGGACAGATCGCGTTGGCGCACACGCCGTAGCGGCCCAGCGCCCGCGCGGCCGTCAGGGTGAGCGAGATGATGCCGGCCTTGGCCGCGCCGTAGTTGGCCTGACCCACCGGGCCGACCAGCCCCGCCTCGGACGCGGTGTTGACCAGCCGGCCGAACACGGTTCCACCCGCGTCCTTGGCCTTCGACCGCCAGTAGGTGGCGGCGTTGCGGGTCAGCAGGAAGTGGCCGCGCAGATGCACCGCGATGACCAGATCCCACTCCTCGTCGGACATGTTGAACAGCATCCGGTCGCGGGTGATGCCCGCGTTGTTGACGACGATGTCGAGCCCACCGAGACCGTCGGCCTGGGCGACCAACTCGTCGGCGGTTGCGCGTTCGCTGATGTCGCCGGCCACCGCGACGGCCTTGGAGCCGGCCGAGTTGATCTCGTCGATGACGTCGGAGGCGTCCAGGGCGGTGGCGATGTCGTTGACGACGACGGTCGCGCCGAGCCGGGCCAGGCCGAGGGCCTCCGCCCTGCCGAGTCCCGCGGCGGCACCCGTCACCACCGCGACCTTTCCGGAGAGATCGGTCGCGTTCGCGCTGCTAGTCAATTTATGAATACCTCTAGTTTCTCAGGCCGCAGTGGGGCTCGAATTAATCGCCGCGCAACAGCGCGGCACGCGGGCATTCGGCAATCGCCTGCTCGGCCAGCTGCTCCTGATCGGCGGGGATCGGGTCCAGCTTCACGACGGCGTAATCCTCGTCGTCCAGGTCGAAGATATCCGGCGCGATTCCCAAGCACACAGCGTTACCTTCACACCGGTCGTGGTCGACGATCACCCGCACAGCACCCTCCTTGCACCTGGCCTTCACCTGAGGACATGCCCCATCAGTATGTAGGACCACCATAGGGCCCGGATACCGCTAGGGAAACGGTCGCTGGAATCTCAGACTAGAACGTGTTACAACCGGGAAGACGAACGGGTAGTCGTCGGCCGAGTAACGTCGGCTAATCGAGGCGAATCACGTTAACAAAGGACGGCTGGGATGCGCATCAGTTACACCCCTGAACAGGAGGAGCTGCGTCGCGAACTGCGGTCGTACTTCACCAAGCTCATGACGCCGGAGCGTCGCGAGGCGCTGACCTCCTCGGGCGGCGGCGAGGTCGGGACCGGCACCGCATACCGCGACACCGTCGCGCAGATGGGCAAGGACGGCTGGCTGACGCTGAACTGGCCCAAGGAGTACGGCGGCCAGGACCGCTCGCCAATGGATTCGCTGATCTTCACCGATGAGGCCGCGATCGCCGGCGTGCCCGTGCCGTTCCTGACGATCAACAGCGTGGCGCCGACGATCATGGCGTTCGGCACCGAGGAGCAGAAGAAGTTCTTCCTCCCCAAGATCGCGGCCGGCGAACTGCACTTCTCCATCGGCTATTCGGAGCCCGGCGCCGGCACGGACCTGGCCAACCTGCGCACCACCGCGGTCCGCGACGGCGACGACTACGTGATCAACGGCCAGAAGATGTGGACCAGCCTGATCGCGTACGCCGACTGGGTCTGGCTCGCGGTGCGCACGAACCCCGAGGCCAAAAAGCACCGCGGCATCTCGATGCTGACCGTGCCGACCACCGCCGAAGGCTTCTCGTGGACGCCGGTACACACCATGGCCGGTGTGGACACCAGCGCCACCTATTACTCCGACGTGCGGGTGCCGGTGACCAACCTGATCGGCGAGGAGAACGGCGGCTGGAAGCTCGTCACCAACCAGCTCAACCACGAACGCGTCGCCCTGGTCTCGGCGCAGCCGATCTTCCTCGCCCTGCAGGAGGTTCGGGAGTGGGCCCAGAACACCAAGGATTCCAGCGGCGCCCGGCTGATCGACTCCGAGTGGGTGCAGATCAACCTGGCCCGCGTGCACGCCAAGGCCGAGGTGCTGAAGCTCATCAACTGGGAGTTGGCGTCGTCGGACGGCGAATCGCTCAACCCGGCCGACGCGTCGGCGGCCAAGGTGTACGGCACCGAGTTGGCCACCGAGGCCTACCGGCTGCTGATGGAGGTGCTGGGGACCGCCGCCACCATGCGCCAGAATTCGCCCGGGGCGCTGCTGCGCGGCCGGGTCGAGCGGATGCACCGCGCGTGCCTGATCCTGACCTTCGGCGGCGGCACCAACGAAGTGCAGCGCGACATCATCGGCATGGTCGCGCTGGGACTGCCCCGAAACCGCTGAGCCCCACTCCCTAAGGACGAACAACGATGGACTTTTCGACAACCGAAGCGGCCACCGATCTCGGCGGCCTGGTCGACACGATCGTGGACTCGGTTTGCACGCCCGAGCACCACCGTGAACTCGACAAGCTCGATCAACGGTTCGACCGCGCGCTGTGGGGCAAGCTCGTCGACGCCGGCATCCTGACCAGCGCCTCGGCCACCTCGGTGGGCGGCG
>NZ_LZJA01000284.1:0-530 GCF_001666785.1 Mycobacterium sp. E3305
ATGCCGGCTAAGGCGAGTGTGGCCATTGTCGGGTCGGGAAACATCAGTACTGACCTGCTCTACAAGTTGCTGCGGTCCGAGTGGCTGGAGCCGCGCTGGATGGTCGGCATCGACCCGCAAAGCGAGGGCTTGGCGCGGGCCCGCAAGCTGGGCCTGGAGACCACGCACGAAGGCGTGGACTGGTTGCTGGCCCAGTCGGAGAAGCCCGACTTGGTGTTCGAGGCCACCAGCGCCTACGTGCACCGGGACGCGGCGCCGAAATACGAAGCCGCCGGGATCCGGGCGATCGACCTGACCCCGGCCGCCGTCGGCCCGGCGGTCATCCCGCCGGCCAACCTCCGCGAGCACCTGGACGCGCCGAACGTCAACATGATCACCTGTGGTGGCCAGGCCACCATTCCGATCGTCTATGCCGTATCCCGGGTCGTGGAGGTGCCCTACGCCGAGATCGTCGCGTCGGTGGCGTCGGTCTCGGCCGGGCCGGGCACGCGGGCCAACATCGACGAGTTCACCAAGACCACCAGCAAGGG
>NZ_LZJA01000285.1:0-3979 GCF_001666785.1 Mycobacterium sp. E3305
GACACCTACTTCGGTTGATCCGTGACACTCCCTGGATGAGGGAGTTGAGCGTGGCCGAGCAGAGGTATCAGGCCGTGATGGATCGGTGGATAGGTCGCGTCGACCAGCCTCGCCAAGTCTTGATCACTGAGACTCGGTCGCAGCGGCGTGGGGCACGCCGAGCCCTTCGGCGAGATCCCGCAGAGCGATCTGCGCCAGCGGCAGGTCGACGCCCACCTCGCCGCCGAGGCCGAGCGCCAGGCTGAGATCCTTTTCTCCCAATTCCCGGGTGTGCAGGAAGGGCTGGTAGAGGAAGTGATCCGGGGCCAGCGGCCTGCTCATGTCGTCGCGGAACATCATCGCGCCTGTGCCGCCGCTGTGTGCGTCAGTGTGGCGCACGACCCGGCTGAACGCTTGCACATCAAGACCCGCCAACTCAGCGAGCTTCATCGCTTCGCAGGCGGCCGCAAAAGAGGTGAAAGTCAGCATGTTGCGCGCCAGCTTCATCCGGGTCCCCGAGCCGGGTGCTCCCGCGTGAACCACCATCGACGCCCACTGCTTGAAGGCCGGCTTGACGCGCTCGTAGACGTCCCGTTCGGCACCCACCATGACAGCCAGGTCACCCGTCTTCACCGCTTCCACGCCGCCGCTGACCGGTGCATCGATGACGTGAATGCCGGTCGGCTCCAGTTCGGCCGCGAGTTCGACTGCGGTTCTGTGGTCTATCGTCGAGTGGATCGCGATGACGGTGCCGCGCTTGGCTCGCGGGGCGAGCCGTGCCACCACGTCGCGCACTTGCTCGTCGTTCAGCACCATGACACTGATGATGTCTGCGGCCGCCACATCATCCACGGTGCCGGCGACCTGCACTCCCGCGTCGGCGAATGACGTTGTCGCATCCGGCCTTACGTCGAAAACGATCAACCCGCCCGGCCAGCCGACCAGCCGCTTGGCCATGGGCGCACCAAGATTGCCCAGCCCGATGAAGCCCAACTTCGGCGCCTGATCTTCGGCCATCAACTGCCTCCTCGGAGTCGCATGATCATTGTGCACGACGGCATGCTCAGGCCCGCCGCAGCAGCATCGCGGTGGTGCCGCTGTTGGCCGCCCCGACACCGACCGCGGCCAGCTTCGCGCCGTCGACCTGTCGCGCGGCCGCCTCGCCACGGATCTGCAGGCACGCTTCATGCAGATGCCCGAAGCCGTGCAGACGTCCTCCGGATAGCTGCCCTCCGGCAGTGTTGATGGGTAATTGTCCGCCCAGCGAGATGCGCCCCGGATCGGCGACCCACGCGCCGGATTCGCCGACCGGGCAGAAGCCGAAGTCCTCCAGCCAGCAGAGCACGAAGACACTGAACCCGTCATACAACGAGGCCACGTCGACGTCGGCGATGGTGAAGTCGGTGCGATCCCAGATCGTGGACCAGCGCGAACTGATGCGGGTGATGTCTTCACCTCCCTCCCAGGTGAACCGGTCGTGGTGGGCGCAGTCGAGGGCCTCGACCGCCACCCCCGGGTGGTCCAGCCCCGCGACGTGCTCGGCACGCGAAACGACGAATGCGGTCGCCCCGTCGCAGGCGATGTCACAGTCCAACATGCACAACGGGTCGGAAACCATGCGCGCGCCCAGATAGGCGTCCAGGTCGAGTGGGTCGCGATAGATCGCCGTGGGATTGCGGGCGGCGTGGGCCCGTTGCGCGATGGCTATCGACGCGAGTTGCTCCCGAGTCAGGCCGTACCGCAGCATTCGCGCGCGAATCTGCAGCGCCGCCAGGTTGGCCGCCGTCGCACCAAATGGCATCTGCCAGCCCAGCATCCCGGCGGGGCGGCCGCCGCCAGACCCGTACCCCTTGCGCCGGCCGGCGCCCTGAGCCGTGCCCTCCCAGATGCTGCGCCAACACAGGACGTGGTCGGCAAGCCCGCCCGCGACAGCGAGCATTGCGTCCACCACGGCGCCCAGCTGCCCGGGGGATTCCACTCCCCCGGCGACCCAGTTCGGCTGGATTCCCAGCGCGTCGTGGATGTCCCGCAACGACGCCCCCGAGAACCCGACGCCCGGTTGCGACGACCCGGGATATGTTGTGAGCCCGTCGATGTCGGCCAACGACAGACCCGCGTCGGCAACCGCGGCCAGACACGCTTCAGCGGTCAGCTCCAGCGGATCCCGCCCCAGCCGGCGGCCGATTGCCGACTGACCGATACCGCTGATGACCGCCCGATCGGTCACCCCGTTATTCACCAGCGCTCCGGCTCGAACAATGGAATGAACACCTCGTCTTCACCGTCTAGGCATCGATCGAACGTGACGCGAACGGGCATGTTCGCGGTGACCTCGGCGGGATGAACGTTCACCAGGTTGGTCAGCAGGCGTGCCCTCCTGTCCTCGACCGGAGTGACGAATGCGATCAGATAGGGCGGCGCGAACCCCGGGAACCACTGATGGCGATTCACCGTCCAGGACTCGACGAAGCCGCGGCCGCTGAGGTCGACATACTCGGTCGCCGCGTGGTCGACAGGGCACAGCAGCGCGGGCGGGTGACACAGCCGCCCGCAGTCGGTGCAGCGTTGCATGCGCAGCACTCCGTCGGCGCCGGCGGTCCAGAAGGGCCGACTTAGAGCCGTCAGCGCCGGAACCGGCCGGGAAGTGTCTGGTATGTGAGTCATGGGGTATATAGGCGATTCGACTGCTAGCCAAACACTCCCGGCGATTGCGAGTAGTCCACCGTCGACAGTTCGGTCATGCCCCCATCGACGTGGAGCACCGTGCCGGTCACGAACGCCGCGTCGTCCCCGGCGAGGAAGGCCACGGCGGGCGCGATCTCCACGGGGCTGGCGCCGCGCTTCATCGGCGAAGCCGCGGCCGTCCGCGTGTAGTTGTCCCATTCGGTGCCGATCAGTTTCTCCTGGGCCTCCGTAAGGGCGAACGGGCACACCGCGTTGACGCGGATGCGGTGGCGAGCCCACTCGTTGGCGGCCACTTTGGTCAGCGCCGCCACCGCGCCCTTGGCCGCCGAGTACGGAGCGGTGTAGGCGATGCCGGCGAGGGCGGAGCCCGACACGAAGTTGATCACCGACGCCCGCCCCGACTCGCGCAGGAACGGAAAGCAGAGCTGCATGAACCGGAACGTAGCCTTGGGCCCCGTGGCCTCGGAAAGCTCCCAATCCTTATCGGTGACCAATTCCAGCGCCTTCGGCATCGCGAAGAACTGCGCCGCGTTGACCAAGACGTCGATGCGGCCGCCCCCGGTTTCCGCCGCCTCCTGAACGGCGGCTTCAATCGCATCGCGGTGGGCGACGTTGGCCCTGATGAAGGAGGCCCGCCCGGAATTGCCCCGAATTCGCTCGACGCGCTCAAGGCCCTTCTCCCCGTTGAGATCGACGATCGAAACGTGAGCGCCCAGGCTGGCCAACTCCTCGGCGATGGCCCCGCCCAACCCCTGAGCCCCGCCGGTAACCAGCGCGTATCTGTCCTCGAGACGAGACAAGACCACTCCTTGCTGCGATGTAACAATGGAACATTAAGCGTTCAATTATCCAATGATTGCAGATCGCCGCGGCGGTGCCTAGTACACCCGCCTCGACCCCCGCGTGCGAACGATCCGGGGGTGCGGCCGTCTTCGCAGGGCCGGTGCGGCTCCCGGGCGCAAAGCCGCACGTCGCGTAGCATGAAGAGCTGAGATCACCGCCCTTGGCCTCGTAGGAGTGAGATGTTGACTGATCCGGTCACCAGCGAATCGGCGGCCCGCGCCGACGTCGACCGCCGTGACCAGATTCTCGACGCGGCAAACGAATGCTTCGCCCAGCTGGGCATCCAGCGCACCAGTGTGCAGGACGTGGCGCGCATGGCGAAGGTCTCGCGGGGCACCATCTATCGGTACTTCGTCGATCGCGATGTCCTGATCGAAGCCGCCATCGAGCATGGCGCACAAGGCTTCTACCGTGAAGTCGCCGCGGCGATGGCCAAGAAATCAACGCTGGCAGAACAACTCGGCGCGATGGC
>NZ_LZJA01000286.1:0-17247 GCF_001666785.1 Mycobacterium sp. E3305
GCCGGTGTCGATCACGGCCACCGGTACGCCGTTGCCGGTGCTGTATTGCCAGGCCTTGCTGATGTTGAGCAGGTTGAAGCCCGGCGCCAGCTGCGCCACGTCGGGGTTGCGCACGGTGATGGGCGTCGAGCAGCTGTTGGCGCGCCGCATCGGTTGGTCGCTTCGCGGCGGCCCGTCCGGCGGCACCATGCCGGGATCGACCTGTGGGGGTGTGATGGCTTGCGCGGCAGGGATATTCGCGGACAGCGCGACCAGGGTGACGGCGGCGGTCGCCGCCGCCGCGCGCTTCAGTGCCGAATCCACGTGAACAGCCCCCCCAGGGCCGCCGCCGCCGGCAGCAACACGATGAACGCGAACACTTCCACCCATTCCACGGTCAACCGGATCAGCGGCCTGAACCGCACCGTCGGCACCAACAGCGCCGCGGCCAGGCCGCACGCGGCGAAGGCCGCCACCGCTACAGCGGGCCAAAGCAATCCGCTGACAACGTCTTTCGGCTCCACGATGGCGTATTTGACCACTCCGGCGCACACGGCGGCGGCGGCCCCGCAGGCGAGCGCGACGGCCTGGTACTTGGCGGCGAATCCCCTGCCCTGGGTGATGAAGATGCCCACCACGAGTCCGGCGACCACCAGCGCCAACCACGCCCACGGGCGCCCCGGTGTCAGCACCCCCCACACGGCGGCGGGCAGGACGATCGACACCCCGACGCAGACACCGACCTGCACCGCGTTGACCAGCCGCGCGGAGGCGGCAATGGCCGCGCCGCGCGCGGTGATGTCGGTCAATTCGTTGTCCTCGTCCTCGGATTCGTCCTCACTCACCGGCGAGACAGTGTCGACGGGCATGCCTTCGCGCCGGGCGAAGAGGTCGCGGCCGGTGATCGATCCGAAGTGCGGCGGCCGAACCCGGGCCACCCACAACGCGATCATCGGGGTCATCCTGACCAGGATCAGCAGCCCGACCAGCACGCAGATGGCCAATACCTGCGCCGAGGCGGGCCGGAACATCCGAACCGCGGCAACCGCGGCCAGGATCCCGCACACCGTCACCACCGCGGTGACGACCGCGGTCTGCCACCGCTTCCGCGTCGTCACGCCGATGGCGATGGCACCGAGGATCACGATCACGAGGCCGATCAGCCCGTGCGCCGCGCCCAGGGTGCCCGGCGGCGCGCAGGCGCCCGCGACCGCCAGCAACACCACTGCCAGCCAGCCGAACCCGCTGAACAGGTCGCGCCGCTCGCGCCAGCCCCACCAGACGATGAACGTCGCGATGATCAGCAAGACGCCGACTGCGCCGGCCACCGCGGCCGGGATGGGGCTGTCGGTGAACATCCGCGCGCGCAGCGTCAGCGCCACCACCACCGCGGCCGCCATCGCGATGATCGCGACCGCGGTGTGCGCGGCCGTCAACGGCGTCACCGGGGCGAACATCCGGTCGCCGCCCTCACGGCCCAGCCACTTGCCCATGGCCGCCAGGCCGGTCGACAGCGACTCGTACTGCGGTTCGAAGGACTCGCCCGCGACACGGGGCACCAGCACCAGGGTGTCGCCGTCCTGCACGCCCAACTCGTCCAGGCTCTTGTTGATGTCGAGGCGGACCCCATTGATCTTGTGCAGTTCGTAGCTGCCCGCCGGCAACGTAATGCCTTCAAAGCCTTTGCGCTTCAGGTCGGCGTCGAAGAGCTCGACCATTCCCTCGAAGAATCCCTCCACCGGAATTCCGGCCGGGAACACTTGCGAGCAGAGATGCTTCTCGTAGGAAATGTTGACCGCACAGCGCGCCGGGAAGGCGACCTTATGCGCTGATGTCACGGCGTCGTCCGCTCCGCATCCGGAATGTATTTGTCGGCCAGGCCGGCGGTAATTTCAAAAAGACGCAACCGCGTCTTTTTCTTCAATTCGTGAACCGTGTCGATGAGGCCACCTTTGGCGAGATGCGGATCGAACGGCATCTCCTCGACGGTCGCCCCGACTTTGCTGAACCGCTCGGTCAGGTAAGCCAGCGCATCCTTGTCGGTGATCTGATCGGTGTGGTTGATGATCACGGTGCTGCGCGACACCACCTCGTGGTAGCCCTGCGACCGCAGATAGTCCACGGCACGCAGCACGGGCCGCGACCGATCGGCGGTGATGCCGGAGACGAACACGAGGGTGTCGGTGTTCTCCAGCACCGGCTTCATCACCTCGTGCTCCAAATCCGGCGACGTGTCCACGATCATCACCGTGTGAGTTCGCCGCAGCCGCGACAACACCCCGGAGAACATCGCAGGCACCAGCGGCCGGGGCTGGTCCGACGTACGGTTTCCGGCGAGGACGTCGAGCCCGATCGGGTTCTGCCCCAAGTGTTCACGGATGTCGGCGTAGCCCTGCACGTCGGTGTCGTTGATGATGGCGGTGTAGTCACCCGGCGGCGACTCGTCGATGCGGTCGGCCAGCGTGCCGAAACCCGGGACGGCATCGATCGCAATCACGTTCTGCGGGCGGCATTCCCGGAACACCCCGCCGATGCAGGCGACCATGGTGGAGACCCCGACCCCGCCCTTGCCGGAGACCACCGTGATCACGTACTGCCTCCGGATGTGCCGCCGGATACGGTTCTGCAAATCGCGGTAGTGCCGCTCGGCGGGCGATTCCCCGGGATTTATTTTTTTAAAAGAGATGACGTAGACGAATTTCCGCCAACCCGAGCCTGGAGGAATCTTTCGGGGCGCGGCAAGATCGGTAATGCGCATGGTGTCGGATACCGAATCCGGGAAGTTGCGGCCCCCTGACGGATCCCCCCGTCTGAGCGCCCCTTCGTCCGACATATTCGGGTCATTCCAAGGGCTCGTCACGTCGCGATGCTAACACGCTCGGCGATACCACGTTTACCGATCAACAAACCCTTCAAGCACGTAACAGGTTGCCATTCCACGGCATTGGTTAAGTGACTTATCTTGCGTCAGTGGAGAAGTCGGCCGCCGGATCAGACCACTCGCCGATACGAATACCACTCCTCGCCGGCGGGCAGCCGGCGGATCAGTCGCTGCACGGCGCCACTGATGTCGCTGCGCGAGCCGGGTGAAAGGATCTGGTAGCGGCGCTGACCCGAGATGACGTTCTCGACGCAGACGCGGCCCGCCGGGGTGTCGATGATGGACACGGTCGAATCGCCGACGGCGACCCGCGCCATCTCGTCCGGCCCGACCCCGGCCTGCAGCCCCACGATTGCCGCGTGCGCCGAACGCGCGGGGTCGGCGGCCATGGTGACGATCTGCAGCTGGTCGACGTCGAGGTTCTGCCTGAGCAGAAACGTCCGGAGGCTGGCGGCGTCGCGCACCGAGGCGAGCAGCTCTTCGGTGTCGAGGGTGACCGGCTTGAGCGGGGCCACCTCGGCCACCCCACACAGCCGCTCGACCTGGCCCACCACCAAATCGCTGGCCCCGCCCTCGTCATTGGCGGTGCCGGCCGGGTACAGGCGGATCAGCTCGGCATGGCGTTCGAGCACCACCCACCAGCTGGCGAAGCGGCAGACGGACGCCCGTGTCGGTTCACGGCCCGGCACGCCGATGTTGACCATCAGCGCCAAGTCGCGCCGCAGCAACACGGTCAGCCATTCGCGGATCATCGGGTCGACATTGCCCGCCTCGTCCAGGGCGCCGGCGGCCCGCAACTCGTCCGCGATCGGGTGGCTCAGCGCGCGCTCGGGGGTGTCGAGCCGCGGCAGCAACGGCCGCAAGCCCAGCTCGGGACAGGTCTGCTCCACCCCGGTAACCGCCTGCAACACCCACAGGCCATCGACCGTCGTCGTCAGCATGTCACTTCGCTTTCAAAGCCGCGCGCCCTTGACCGGCGGGCTACACGCCGAAGGGGGGCACATGCGCTCGACGCATCTGCCCCGCCTTCAATCGCACTCACCCACCACGCCCAATCAGTAGATCGGAGCCCGGGGCGGTTGTTCAGCCGAACAAGTGGCCGATGTTCTGGTCGGTCGCGAGCGCGTTGTCCAGCACGTGGGAGGTCGTCATTCCGTGCTGGCTCACCGTGTCGATCAGCCCCTGCAACCCGGAGAGCATCTGCGCCTGCGCCTCGAAGAATTGCTTCGCGCCATGACCGGCGAAGAATTCTGTCAGCTGGTTGGTCCGGTTCGCGGTGTCGTCATAGATTCCCTGCAACTGGCCGGCGCGCGATCCGATGTCGGACGCGAAATCGGCTACGGCGCCGGGGTTATAGGTGATGGGGTTGGACATTGTGCATTCCCTTCAAAGGCCGATTGTGAATTGCGAATGGTGGATGGGTTAGGAGCCGTGGCCGCCGAATAGCGCGCTGAACGCGTGCGTCGAATCCGCCTCGTGGTGTTCCATCAACGCCGCCGCCTGCTTGAGCCCCTCGGCCAGGCGGGTTCCGCCGTTGAGCACCTTGTTCAGGTCGTTCTGGATTTCGATGGCCGTCGCGTGAGACGCGGTCACGGCCTCACCGGACCAGGTCGAAGGGTTCATGACGTTTTCGTGGTTCGCGATGTAGCCCTGCGCGATCGCGATCGCGTGTTCCATGTTGGCCTGGATATGGTTGGAAGCATCGCGAAGCACCTGAGCCGATACTTGGATTGTTGAACTGTCCACTTGGGGTTTCTCCTAACTACTGATGCCCTCCCCCGGAATTACCTGGGGCATGGAGCGAAGTGTATGGCTGCTGTATTTATCTGTCGATTCACCCTTGGCCGGGCCGGCTTCACACTCTCGTGTCGACAACCCGCACCGTCGCGGGCTGTTCGGCTTTGTCTCGGGATCCGCGCTCTCCTCCCGCCCCATGCCCCACCGGCATGCCGCCCATAGGAGTACCGCCGCCGACCGTCGTGGTCTGCGGACGAATGGCCTCGGCCCCCAACGCCCCGCTCGGCCGCAACCCCACCGGCCGGCCACTGCCGGCCGGTTCGAAGGCGCTGACGGGACGGGTGAAGGTGGTCGCGGGCATGCCGGCCCCGCCCAGAGAGGCGGCCCCTCCGCCGCCGCCCGAGGCGCCGACGGCCGACATCTCCGTCGCCGATATCGCCGAAATTCCGGGCGCCGCACCGCCCATGGCTCCCGGGTTGGCGAACATGCCCATCATCGACTGCAGCGGCTGCATCATCTGCATCGGCGCCTGCATCATTTGCATCGGCGCCTGCATCATTTGCGGGACCGCGCCCATCATCGACTGCACGGGCTCCATGAACGAACCGGCCTGGCTCATGATGTCCTGGCCGCCCGACGCCGCCTGGCCCGCGCCCTGGGTGCCCGTCTGCGCACCCTGCATGGCGGCACGCATGCCGTCGCCGGCGCCGACGTTCGCGGCCGCCTGTCCCACCGCCGCGGCCGCCTCCGCCGGCGCCGCCGGCGACGCGCCCATGGTCGCCAGCGGCGGTGGAATGGCGAGGCTCTCGCTCAAGGCGGTCAGGATCGTTCCGTAGCTGGCGCCGACGGCGGAGTTGTTCGGCCACATCGACCCGAAGTATTCGAGCTCCAGCGACGTGATCCGGGGCGTCAAGGCGCCGAGGACGATGGGGTTGATGCCGTAGTCGGTGGCGCACTCGGTGCGGTTGGCGATGCACTCGGGCGCCGGACGCATCGTGCCGTACGCCATCTGATACGCGGAGACCGCGGTCGAGACCACCGCGGGTTTGACATCCACCCACCCGGCGAGCCCGTGCAGTGACGCGTTCAGCGCGGTGGCGTTGGTGGCGGAGGCGAGGGAGCCGACACCGGTCCAGCTCACCGACGTCGCGACGGTGTTGATCTCCGATGCGATGCTCGAGCCGTGATGGGTGGCCGCCAGTGCCGTCCAAGCGGCCTGGTTGGCCAGATGGGTGATGACGCCGGCACCCGCCTTGAGCAACATGTCGTTTTCTTCAGGCGTACGCGCGGCCCACCCCGGATCCGCCATGCCGCACTTCCCCCTTTGCTGCCCCGCTGGTGGCGTAGCTGGCTGTTACGCGCCTATCGCCAACGCCAAGCTACGCATGAGTTCGGTGACGACGTAGGTACCCGACGCGATGCTCTGCGCGCCGGCGAACAAACCGCGCTGGGCGGCGTGCTCGGATACCACTCCCAGGTAGTTTCCGCCGCACGCGTTCAGCGCCGCCGCGAACATCGCCGAATCCGGGTCTGCGCCCATCGGCATGACCCCCAGCAGCACGGGCGCGGCCGCCGAAGCCGCCGCCTGGGTCTCGGCGCTGATCCCCGACTCCGCGGCCGCCGATGCCAGCACAGCCTCCGATTGCACCTGCAGCACCATGATTTCCCTCCGATTGCTCAGCGTCATAAGACGGGCTTGGCGCCTCAGTCTAGTGCGGTTCTACTGTTCGTGTATTCACTCGGATTCCCCCCGGTCTCCCGGCCGGAATTACGTGATTCAGTTGACGGGCGGTATTCCCGTTATGAGGCATCCGTCAAACACCCCGCATGCCACTGCAGGCACACCGGTCACGCGGTTACCGCGTGATTCATGCGAATGGCTGGCAGTAATGGCCGCCTATTTGGTGCGGCCTGAAACATCGAATCGCCCGATCACGTTTCCCGTCGCGGAAATGCCGACCGAAACTACGCGGGTCCGCGGCCGTCACCGGCCAGGTTCAGCAGCAGCCGGGTGCCCCCGAGCGGACTCGTCTGCAACGCCGCCGTGCCGCCGTGCAGTTCGGCCTGCTGGGCGACCAGCGCCAGCCCCAGCCCGGAGCCCGACCGCGATGCCGTGGAGCCGCGGGCGAAGCGCTCGAAGACCGCGGCCCGCTCGGACTCCGGAACGCCGGTGCCGTCGTCGTCGATCGCGATCTCCACGCCCTCGCTGGAGCTGCTCACGGTGAGCTGGATCTTGCCGGCGTTGCCATGCTTGACGGCGTTGGCGATCGCGTTGTCGATCACCAGCCGCAGGCCGGTGGGCAGTCCCACCATCAGCACCGTCGGCGAGGGCACCAGCGACACCTCGACCTCGGGATATATCCGCAGTGCGTCGTGCGCGGCACGGTCCAGCAGTTCGGTGATGTCGAACGGGACGAAGTCGTCGACGGTGGTCAGCTCGCCCTGTGCCAGCCGTTCCAGCGCCGTCAGCGTTCCCTCGATGCGGCTCTGGGTGCGGATGACGTCGCCGATCACCTCCTGGCGCTGCTCACGGGGCAGGTCCAGCGTGGAGAGGACTTCCAGGTTGGTGCGCATCGCCGTCAACGGGGTGCGCAGCTCGTGGGAGGCGACGGCGGCGAAGTCGCGTGCCGACTCGAGCGCCGCCTTCGTGCGCTGTTGCTCCTTGCCGATGCGCGCGAGCATTCCCTCGACCGCTTCGGCGATCTCCACGGCCTCCCGCACCCCGCGCACCTGAACCTCGTCGGGGCTGGACTGCGCGTTGATCGCGCGGGCCTGCTGCGCCAGCAACAGGAACGGGTTCACCATGATCAACGAGATCACCCAGCCGACGACCACCGTGCCGCCGATGACGCTGGCGCAGATCAACAACACCCGCAGGTGTAGCTCGTTGATCCGGTGTTGCGCTTCGGCCAGCGGCGCGGCCAGCGCGATCGAGGCGGGCCCCGCCGAGAAGGTGCGGACGCGGTACTGCACGCCGTTGATGGTGGTGTTGGCGTATCCGTTGGGCAGCTTCGGCAGCACGATGTTGTTGGGCACCGAGACCGTCACGTCGCCGATGCGCGCGGTGCGCACCAGGTTGCCGTCCGGCATGGGCTGGTCGGGGCTCGCGTGCTCGACGTTGTTGAGCAGTGAATTGATGTCGCCCAGGCTGCTGACCGAGTCGAGCCGGCGGTCCAGCTGGCTGTACTGGTCGTTGGTGACGCCGACCCAAACCCAGGTGCCCAGCAGCACGACCAGGGTGATGACCGAGAGCGCGGCGACGACGACGATGGTGCGCAGCGACAACACCCGCATCGGCAGCTGTACGTGCGGTAACACGCGAATGTCACGCTCCTCTGGTGCGCTCACGGCGCCGGCCGGAGACGGTGTCGAGAACCTGACCACAACCCTCACACCCTTCGCGATTCGCCGCGTTCAGGCGTCGTGGCGTTTCGCAGAGAATGTAGCGCCAAACTTTGAGCTCCTGCCCGGCCCGGCCCTGACCGCGGTCGTTTTGCCTCCATCGTGGTGAGTGAGTACTCTCTCACCATGCTCGCCTCCGGACGTGATCGGCTCCTGGCCGAGGCGCTGAAGCTTTTCGCCGCCAAGGGTTACGCGGCGACATCGGTGGCCGACATCCAGCGAGCGTCGGGTCTGGCTCCGGGATCGGGAGCGCTCTACAAGCACTTCGGCTCGAAGCGCGAGCTGCTCGAGGCCGCCGTCGCGTACCGGATCGACAGCATCGTGGCGGCGCGCGAGCAGTACGACGCGGGGCAACCGGGCAGCGTCGAGCAGGCGGTGCGCACGGCCGGGCAGCTGATCTGGAGCAATCTCAAAGAGAGCGAGGACCTGCTCAAGGTCATGCTGCGGGAGCCCGAGGAGCTCGGCGACCTCGACGAAAAGACGTGGCAGGTCATCACCGACAACGCCTATCAGCGCTTCGCCGACGAACTGGCCGCGTCGAATCGGTCCGGCCGCACCCGCATCCCCGATCCCGAGGCGGCCGCGGCGGTCGCCATCGGGTCGTTGTCGTATGCCGCGACGCTGCAGGCGCTGACCGGCAGGCTGCCCGGCAACATCGACGAAGAGCGGTACTTCGAGGCGTGGGTCAGCCAGACCGTCAGCGTCCTCGCCCAGTACGGAACCCGTTGAGCACAACAACCTTTCAGGAGTAGACCGTGACTTTCTCACTGCAACTGACCGACGACGTGATCGAGGTACGCGACTGGGTGCACAAGTTCGCCGCCGACGTCATCCGGCCCGCCGCCTCGGAATGGGACGAACGGGAGGAGACCCCGTGGCCCGTGATCCAGGAGGCCGCCAAGGTGGGGCTGTACTCCCCCGACTTCTTCGCGCAGCAGGCGGCCGAGCCGACGGGCCTGGGCATGCTCACCGCGTTCGAGGAGATGTTCTGGGGCGACGCCGGCATCGCGCTGTCCATCATGGGCACCGGCCTGGCCGCGGCGGCGTTGGCGGGCAACGGAACTCCCGAACAGCTGGGCCGGTGGCTGCCGGAGATGTTCGGTACGGCCGACGAGCCGAAGCTGGGTGCGTTCTGCTCCTCGGAGCCCGACGCCGGGTCGGATGTCGGGGCGATCCGCACCCGGGCCCGCTACGACGAGGCCACCAACGAATGGGTGCTGAACGGCACCAAGACCTGGGCGACCAACGGCGGCATCGCGAACGTGCACATCGTGGTGGCGTCGGTGTATCCCGAATTGGGCACCCGCGGACAGGCCACGTTCGTCGTCCCGGCGGGCGTCAATGGTTTGGCGCAAGGCCAGAAGTTCAAGAAGCACGGGATCCGGGCATCGCACACCGCCGAGGTGGTTCTCGACAACGTTCGCCTACCCGAGGACCACATCCTGGGCGGCCGGGAGAAGTTCGAGGCGCGCATCGCCCGGGTCAAGTCGGGTGCCTCCGCGCGCAGCCAGGCGGCGATGAAGACCTTCGAGCGCACCCGGCCCACGGTCGGGGCCATGGCCGTCGGCGTGGCCCGCGCCGCGTACGAGTACGCGCTCGACTATGCCTGCCAGCGTGAGCAATTCGGCCGCAAGATCGGCGAATTCCAGGCGGTGGCGTTCAAGCTGGCCGACATGAAGAGCCGCATCGACGCCGCCCGCCTGCTGGTGTGGCGGGCCGGCTGGATGGCGCGCAACAACCAATCGTTCGACGCCGCCGAGGGGTCGATGGCCAAGCTGGTTGCCAGCGAGACGGCCGTCTACGTCACCGACGAGGCGATCCAGATTCTGGGCGGCAACGGATACACCCGTGACTATCCCGTGGAGCGGATGCACCGCGACGCCAAGATCTTCACCATTTTCGAGGGCACCAGCGAGATCCAGCGCCTGGTGATCTCGCGGGCGCTGACCGGCTTGCAGATTCGGTAACGGCCGCATCCCGCGGTCCGTGCCGTCACGGGCGCGAGACATGATGGCCGGATGACCACCGAGATCCGGGTCCTCGACAGCGAGGACGAACTGCTGGCCGCGGCCAACGTGTTTCGCGTCGCCATGATCGGCTTCCCGCCGATGCCGGAGCTACCGCCCGGCCAGATCGCCAAGCTGCTCGAGCCCGGCCGCACCCTGGGGGCGTTCGTCGGCGGGGAGCTCGTCGGCACCGCGGACGCAGTGACGAGCCGAATGACGCTCCCCGGCGGGTCGATGGTGGGGCACGCCGCCGTCACCCACATCGGGGTGTTGCCGTCGTTCACCCGGCGGGGCGTCGCCACGGAGTTGATCCGTCATCAATTCGGCGACATCGCGGCCCGCGGCGAGGTGGTCGCGTCGTTGCGGGCCTCCGAGGCCACGATCTACGGGCGCTATGGGTACGGCGTCGCCAGTTCGTCGCAGACGGTAGAGGTGCACACCGCGCGGGCGGCGCTGCGTCGCGAGGTCGGGGCCGGCGGTCCGGTGCGGTTGATCGACGCGGCCGAAGGCTGGGCGTTGTTGCCCCGCATCTACGCCGAGAATCGTCCGTCGCGGCCGGGATCCATCGACCGGCCGGACGCGTGGTGGCGGAGCCTGCGGCTGCGTACCGAATCATCGCCGCAGCCTTCGTATGTCGCGGTGCACGGCGCCCCGGGAGCCGAATCCGGTTTCGCCCGCTACCGCCCCGTCGACACCGAGAGGTGGTTCGTCAGCGACCAGCGCACGATCGCGGTGGAGGACTTCTTTGCCCCGACCGCCGAGGCCTATCTCGGCCTGCTGCGGTTTCTGCTGCGGCTCGATCTCATTGACCGCGTCGTGTTTTGGATGTTGCCGATGGACGATCCGCTGCCCTGGTTGCTGGCCGATCGGCGCGCCGCGCGCGTCACCGCCGTGCATGACGAAACGTGGCTTCGCGTCATCGACGTGCCGCGGGCGCTCTCGGCTCGCCGGTACGGCGGCGACGGCGGCGTCACCATCGCGGTCAAAGACCCTATGCTGCCCGATAATTCGGGTCGTTTCACGATCACCGGGGACGGCGCCGAACCGACCGGCGGGCGCGCGCAGCTCGAGGTCGACGTCGAGGGGCTGGCCGCAGTTCTGCTCGGAGGTGTGACCTGGCGCGACCTCGCCGTCGCGGGCGTGGCCCGACCCGATGACCCGTCGGCGATCGCCGCGGCCGACCGATTGTTCGCGGTGCCGGACGCTCCCCATGCCGGGTTCTACTTCTAGCCGCGCGGGTATGCGGATCGCGTGATCGTCATCGTCGGTGCGGGGGTGTGCGGGCTGGCCGCCGCCCACGAGCTGGCGCGGCGTGGGGAGCCCGCGATCGTGCTGGAACGCGGGGTCCCGTTCGGCGAGCAGTCAACGGGATTGGCCCGCATCTTCCGGATTGCGCATCGGCGCCCGTCGTTGTGCCGCCTGGCGCTCCGTGCCCGCGCCGGCTGGCAGCGCTGGGAGGACGAGCTCGGCGTGGGCCGGCTATTGGGCGCGGAGGGATTCATCGCCGCCGGTGCCTGCGAGGAGACCGCGGCGGCCATGACAACGGCGGGTGCTTCATTCCGTTGGGTGGACGGGGCGGAGATCGCCGCGCGGATCCCATTCGCCGCCCCGCCGTGGGAGACCGGTGTGCTGGATCCACTCGGCGGCAGCCTGCGAATCCGCCGCGCACTGTCCGCGCTGGCGGGGCGGCTCGACGTCCGGCGGGGCGACGTCGTGGCGGTTTCCGACGACGGTGAGGTGAGTCTGGCCGACGGCGGCGTGCTGCGGGGCGACCGCGTGCTGATCTGCGCCGGCGCGCGGACGCCGGCGCTGTTCGGCCCGCTTGGTGTCGAATTCGCCCCGCACACCCGGTTCACCTACGCGGGCGCCGACGCGACCGGCGCGGCGTGCCTGTCGGCGCCCGAGGGCTACGGGCTGCCGCTGGGCAGCACGGGGCGCTGGGCGTTCGGTCAGGAGGTGCCGGACCCCGCGACGGTGCGCGCGCTGTTCCCAGGGCTGTCGCCGGTTGGGCGGGTGGACTGCGTGACGGTTCGCGCGCCGTGGCTGGACGCGGGCGGCGACGGCTGGACGGTGGGCCGCCGCGGCCGCGTCGTCGGGTTCGTCGGCGCCAACCTGATGAAGTTCGGTCCGTTGCTCGGCGAACTGCTTGCCGAGGCGGTGCTCAGCGAAGAGCTACCGGGCCAGCTGGCCCTCGCCCGATAGTTCACCTGCAGGGCGCAAGCGCATCGCCGGACGAGTCCGCCGCCGCGCGGGGACGGCCATCAGCGTTCCAGCGCAACGACACGACGATGAATCGGGGACGGTAGATGCTCACCTGGCGGTACACGTCGCCGCCCGGCGCGGTGTCAAGGCTGTTGACGTCGTACGAGATGACCAGCTTGCTGGACGTCGAGTACTCGGGGTGCACATGGGCGTTGTAGGTGTAGACGTCGGCGTCGTGGTAGAGCCCGGCGCTTCCGCTCTCAGGCGTCAGGTACAGCGTCGTCGCGGGCCCGAAGGGTCCCGTCGGGGACGGCCCGAAGCGGCCAACGAGGCGATCGCTGAATCCCCTGCCCCCCTGCATGGTGGTGAGCATGTAGACGCCGTCGCGCAGCCGGTGCACCGAAAGCTCGGCGCCGACGCGGTCGCTCACCCGGAACGAATCCGCTTCCGCGGACGACCATCCCCGGCCGGTCCAGTACGAGAAGGCTTGCCGCAGATCGCCTCCCGCGATGCGGGCCACGTGCAGGTACTTGTTGTCGGCGCCGGTCTCGACACCGTAGACATAGGTCCAGCCGCCGTCGTTCTGCACCCACTGGCCCCATTGGATGCCGCGCGATCGTGGCAGCGGCGTGATCGCCGAGGCTGCGCGCAGGTCCCCGATGTCGAACCGCGCCAGCGATGACCCGACGAACACGAAGTCGAGCGGTCCGCGCCCACCGGATCTCCACTCGGACAGCGGAACCTGTAGTGCCCCATCAAGATACGTCGCCGCTCCCAGCCAGAACCAGTGCGTGGGGTCAACCGGCGCGACCACGCCCGCCCGGTGGTCGGCCGTCCCGCCCACCACGGTGGACCAGTGCCCTTCGCCGTCACGGATGACGAAGGAATTGTGCACGAAAAGCGCGTCGGGCGGTCGGGTCGGCGGGGTGATGGGCCCGAGGAAAGTATCGGAGAACACGAAGGCCTCCCTACCGTCGGGCAGCGTGGCCGTCCAGGTCGAATCTCCGCCCGTCCAACCGCTACCGGAATTGCCGTAGTTCGTCAGGGCCGTGTTCAGGCAGTCCAGCGGCGCGGAGCCGAGCACCATCGGCGCCCCCATCACGCCGCGCGGGCCCGGCCAGGACGAGAACAGGCCGAGAGCGAGAGCCGCGATCAGGAGGGTGACGAGCAGCCGGCCGGCCCGCCTGCCCATCCCGCGCGTCACGCTCACACGATAGGCGCTCCGGGTTGGGGAGGTAAGCCTTTCCTTCTAGACCGGCCAGGATGCCCAATTGTCGCTCGTTTAGGGACGTTTGACCCTAGGTCCGCGGAGTGGCGCCTCGGAATACTTGGGCGGCTTGACAAATTGCGTGAGTCCGCACCGGCCCCCCCGTGGAGGTATGCGATGACGGCTGAAGCGCCGCCCGTCAGCGGCCTGCAGGCCCGCCGGCCGTTTCCCGCGCGGACAGGTCCCAAGGGGAACCTGATCTACCAGCTCATCAGCACGACCGACCACAAGATGATCGGCATCATGTACATGGTCGCCTGTTTCATCTTCTTCTTCATCGGCGGCCTGATGGCGCTGCTCCTGCGGCTCGAGCTGGCCCGGCCCGGGCTGCAATTTCTGTCCAACGAGCAGTACAACCAGCTGTTCACCATGCACGGCACGGCGATGTTGCTGTTTTATGCGACGCCCATCGTCTTCGGGTTCGCGAATCTGGTACTGCCCCTGCAGATCGGTGCGCCCGACGTGGCCTTCCCACGGCTCAACGCGCTGTCGTTCTGGCTGTTCGTCTGCGGGGCGCTGATCGCGTTGGGCGGCTTCATCGTTCCCGGAGGTGCCGCCGATTTCGGGTGGACCGCCTACACGCCGCTGTCCGATGCCGTGCACAGTCCCGGCGTGGGCGGCGACCTGTGGATTCTGGGCGTGGGCGTCGGTGGTCTGGGAACCATTCTGGGTGCGGTCAACATGATCACCACGGTGGTCTGTCTGCGGGCCCCGGGCATGACCATGTTCCGGATGCCCATCTTCACCTGGAACATCCTGGTCACCAGTGTGCTTGTCCTGATTGTCTTCCCGCTGTTGACCGCCGCGCTGTTCGGTTTGGAGGCCGACCGCCGCTTCGGCGCGCACATCTACGATCCCGCCAACGGCGGGGTGATGCTGTTTCAGCACTTGTTCTGGTTCTTCGGGCATCCCGAGGTCTACGTGATCGCGCTGCCGTTCTTCGGCATCATCTCCGAGATCGTCCCCGTGTTCTCCCGCAAGCCGCTGTTCGGTTACAGCACACTGGTTTACGCGACGCTGTCGATCGCCGCACTGTCAGTGGCGGTGTGGGCGCACCACATGTATGCCACCGGCGCCGTGCTGCTGCCGTTCTTTTCGTTCATGACGTTCCTGATCGCCGTCCCCACCGGGATCAAGTTCTTCAACTGGATCGGCACCATGTGGAAGGGCCAGTTGACGTTCGAATCCCCGATGCTGTTCGCGATCGGGTTCTTGCTGACCTTCCTCATCGGGGGGTTGACGGGCGTGCTGCTCGCCAGCCCCCCGCTCGACTTCCACATCACCGACACCTATTTCGTTGTGGCGCACTTCCACTACACGTTGTTCGGCACGATCGTGTTCGCCACCTACGCGGGCATCTACTTCTGGTTCCCGAAGATGACCGGACGCCTGCTCGACGAGCGGCTGGGCAAGCTGCATTTCTGGCTGACGTTCATCGGCTTCCACACCACCTTCCTGGTGCAGCACTGGCTCGGCGATTCGGGGATGCCGCGCCGGTATGCCGACTACCTGCCCACCGATGGGTTTCAGACGCTCAACCTTGTCTCGACGATCGGGGCGTTCATCCTCGCCGCCTCGGTCTTGCCGTTCGTCTGGAACGTGTTCAAGAGCTGGCGCTACGGCGAGCCGGTCCTGGTGGACGACCCGTGGGGCCACGGCAATTCGCTCGAGTGGGCCACCAGCTGCCCGCCGCCGCGGCACAACTTCACCGAGCTGCCGCGAATCCGTTCGGAGCGGCCGGCTTTCGAGCTGCATTACCCGCACATGGTGGAGCGCATGCGCGCCGAGGCGCATGTCGGCCGCCGCGAACTCGCGAGCGCGACGCCCGACGCGGCCGACGTCGCCATAAACTAGTTGCGCCGTATCACCATTCGCTTCTCCAGCCCCCCAGCGCGGCGTCGCTGAACTTGCCCAGCGCGGCGAGTAGTCCGATGGCCAACAGCATCACGTCGGTGCGGCCGGTGTTCTGGCTGTCGATCAGCAGGAAGCCGAGTCCCTTCGACGAGGCGATCAACTCGGCGGCCACCAGGAAAAGCCACGCGTTCGCCAGTCCCAGGCGCAGCCCGTTCAGCAGAGCGGGGGCGGCTGCGGGAAGCATGACCGTCGTCAACAGCGCGGCCCCGTCCCGACCGTAGGCGCGGCCCACCTCCAACAGTTGCGGGTCGACGTGGGACAGCGCCGACGCCGTCGTGGTGTACACGGGGAAGAACGCGCCGATGGCTACCAGCAGCACCTTCGGTGTTTCGTCAATGCCAAACCACAAGAGCAGTAACGGAACCCACGCCAGCGAAGGCACGGTGCGCAAGGCCGCCACCGTCGGGGCGAGCAGCCTGCGCGCGGTGAGCGACAGCCCCACTAGCGATCCGATCGCGAGCGCGGCGGCCGAGCCGAGCAGGTAGCCGAGCGAGACACGCCCCAGGCTGGCCTGTAGATGGGTCCAGAGCTCACCGCGACGCAGCAGGTCACCCAGCGCCGCGATCACGTCGCCGGGTGGGGGCAGTTGACTGGCCGAGAACCAGCCCGCGGCGGTCACCGCTTGCCAGGCGGCCAGCAACAGCAGCGGAACCGCAAGCCCAGCCGGGGCGAGGGGGATCCTCAGGACACGTGTTGGGCGTACTTCGGCTCGATGATCGTTCCCAGCGCGCCGCGGCCGGAGTCGTCGGATTTGATGTCGGAGTCCGCCACCGCGATCGGCAGGATGTTCGTCAACACCGTCCGCTGCGGGTCGCCCGGCGCGGGCGGGATGTCCAGCACCGTCCGTCGCAACTCCTCCTGGGCGACGCTCGGTGTGACTTTCGCCTGCGAGGCCAGCAACGCCGCCAGCTCCTCGGGATGCGCCTTCGCCCATTTACGGGCCTCCTCATAGCTATTGACCACGGACTGGACCACATCGGGATGCGCGGCGCTGAAGTCCTCTCGAACGTTCAGCACGCCATAGGAGTTGAAATCCGGATTGCGGTAGAGCATCCGCGAACCCTGCTGCTGAATGGTCTGCGCCATAAAAGGATCCAGCCCTGACCAGGCGTCCACATCGCCACGTTCCAGCGCGGTTTTGCCGTCGGCGTGCTGCAGGTTGACCATTTCCACGTCGGCGGGTGAAAGCCCCGCCGTGGCAAGGGATTGCAGCAGGAAGAAGTAGGGGTCCGTGCCCTTGGTGACCGCGATTTTCTTTCCCTTCAGGTCGGCGACCGAGGTGGCCGTCGAATTCTTGCCCACCACCAGGGCGGTCCACTCCGGCTTGCTGTACACGTCGATGATCTTGATCGGCGTGCCGTTCGCCCGCGCGACCAAGGCGGCCGAACCGGCGGTGGACCCGAAGTCGAGTCCCTTGGAGCGCAGGCCCTCGTTTGCCTTGTTGCTCCCCGCCGAGAGCACCCAGGTGACGTTGTAGCCCCTTCCCTCCAGCAGGTGCTGGTCGCGTACCACCAGGCTCAGCGGGTTGTAGTACGCATAGTCCAGCCGGATGTCCCTGGCCGCCGTAGTCCCGGTTGGCGAGCCGCAGCCGGCGGCTGCGGCCAGGACCGAAACCGCAATCAGGCAGCGCATTTTCATCACGTCTTGGCCTCCTCGGAAACCGCGGATCCGGCAGCGGCGCGGCCGCGCCGCGGTACGCCGAGCTCGTCGAGCAACTGTTGGCGCAACGCCGCGATGCGCGGGTCGCCGCGGTCGCGTGGCTTGGCGATCGGGACGTCGAATGCCGCGCCGATGCCGGCCGCGCCCGTGGGGTCGGCGCGCAACACGAGCACGCGGTCGGCGAGGATCGCCGCCTCATC
>NZ_LZJA01000287.1:0-5929 GCF_001666785.1 Mycobacterium sp. E3305
CGACCGCCTCGTCGGCCGGTGACATCTTCGGCCGGGTAACCGGCGCGCCCCGGTCGTCGACCCAAATGTCTATCTGGTCACCGACTTTCACCGCGAGCGGTGCGGCGATGTCCCCGGTGCGCTCGGAGCCGGCGAAATCCCATCGGGCGGGCGCCATGACCGTCGGTTTTCCGAGATCGGTGCGGGGATGGCTGTCCCCGACGACCGTCGCGGTGGCCGGGCGCCGCGTCTGCACCTGTTCGGCGTAGACGCGGCTACGGTCCTCATGGATCGCGGTGCCCACGGCGGCGGCGATCGGCACGGTGACCAGCGACACCGCGATGGCCAACACCAACAGCAGCGCCTCCAGCCGGTCGGTCGACCGGACCAGCGGGTTGCGGCGAAACAGCCGAGCGAGCAGACCCCGCGGCAGGGGAACGGTGAACGTCTCCAGCCCGGGGTGATCGTGTCGGGGGGCGGTCATCGGATGTCCTCGTTCGAATGGGTAGCGACCGTGGTTGGTCACCCCGATCTTCGCGCGGCCGGGCACCGCGCGGCTTGCGCCGATCCGACAAGGGCGCCGGCGCGCGTTGTCGGATTCCGACAGCGCTCGATCAACCGATGTCGGTGGCCGCGAGTTCGATCATCATGGCCAGCCGCTTCCTGGCGTCGTCCAAGGGAAGATTGCTGATTTCGGCCATCTTCCGGAGCCGGTAACGGACGGTGTTCTCGTGCACACCGAGACGCTCACCGGCTTCAACCGGATCGCCCTGGGCCTCTAACCACGCCCGCAGCGTCGCGAGGTAGTCGGTTCCGTTGGCGCGGTCGTGCCGGCGCAGCTCGGCCACCGGTCCACGGGTCGGGGCCCGGCCGGCGCGCGCCGCGGTGCGCAACCGCTGCAGCAGGATGTCATCCCACGATTCGTCGTAGGCGGGCGGCGCGCAGGTGGGCGACGCCTCGTGCAGCGCCAGACATTCGTCGGCCTCCTGCCGGGCCGCGGCGAGCTCGGCCACGTCGGCCGGCCCGCTGATGCCGGCCAACACGGTCACCCGTTCGGGCAGGGCCGCCGTCAGGGCGGTCACCCAGTCGCGGGCCGCCGTGGCCTGATCCGCGGGAAGCAGGGTGTAGACGGTGTTGCCCGCCAAGGCGCTGCGCCCCGGTCGTGACCAACCGAAGCCGGTGGTGGCGCGCTCGAAGGCCAGCAGCAGGGCCGCGTCGCGTTCGGCGCCCACCGACGCCTGCAGCGCGATCACCCGTAAGCCGCTCTGGGGCAGGCCGAGCCTGCTCGCCGCCGTGGCGGCGTCGGCGCTGCTCTCGAGCAGCCGGATCACCAGCTCGGATTCGACCTGACGCTCGAGGTCGGCGCTGGCCTGTGACCGCAGCACGTGCATGGCGACCGTGTGCGCGCCCGCGGCCAAGGCCGTGCGCGCCGGCTCGTCCAGCGGCTCGGAACACGCCACCCAGACCGACCCCATCAGCTCTCGCCCGGAGCGCACCGCCACCACCATGCGGCCCGTCAAACCGTATTCGGGATCGCCCTCGACGAAGAGCGGCTCTTCGGCCGCCGCCAGGTGCGCGAACACGCCCCGGGATTCGAACAGCGCGCGCAGCCGCTCCGGCGTCTGCCGGCTCAGAATCGTCTCGACCCGAGCCGGATCGGGGTCCTGCTGCAGCCGTGAATACGCCAGCACTCGCAGCAACTCGTCGTGGATGACGACGGCGCTGCCGATCGCATCCGCCAGGCTGTCGGCCAGCGCGAAGAGGTCGGTCGGACCACGGCCGGCCGCGGTCTCGCGGCCCTCCAGCACCAGCCCGTAGATGACCGCGGCCAGCTCGCTCCACGGCAGTGTCTCCTCGACCAGCAGCACCGCCCCGACCCCGGCGTCCTCGCCCACCGTCAGCGGCTCCACACCCTCGCGCGTCAACACCACCAGCGCTCCCGCCGAGTTCGCCCACTCGACGGCTTCGCTCAGAGATTCGGCGCCGATGGCCAGCAGAACGTCACCGACGACGGCCCGCCCGCCCGACATCTCGTGAATGACCACGCTGCGCAGTTCGGTCGACCGAGGCACCGACGACCAACCCAGCCGGACCCCATGACCACCCAGCACATTCACCAAGCGGTCCAGAGTGATCACGAGGGCTCCCAACGCCGATTATCGAGACGCTGATGCCTTTGTATCCTCCCGCGGTCGCCGGCCGGATGTGATTGCCGGGTTTGTCACCCGACAGCTCAAAGGATGTGCATGCCCTGGGCCAGCTGCGAGACGCCGACCACCGTGAAGACGGTCACGAGAATCTGCCGGTGGTAGGCGCGCACCCAGTCGTGCAGCCGCCGCAGCGCGGCTTGGGTCCTTGCCGGCGCGGCGACGTATCCCACCAGGATCACCTCGACGACGGAATACATCAGCACGACGAACGCGATCGAGGCGCTGACCTGCGTGGCGACCGCGGCCCTCGAGGCGACGATGATCGCCAGGATGAACAGCACCCCGTCGACCGGAACCGACGCCAGGCCGATCACCCACGCGATCCACAGCGACCCCTGCTCCCAGGCGAGGTGGGCGCGGTGGAGCAAACGCCGCGGTCCGGAACCCTCCTCCGGGGGGACGTCCCCCGCGCGGCTCAGGAATCGCGGCACCGCGATCAGCGCGCCCGCGGGCGTCGGGGTCGCGTCGCTCGATACGCCGGCCTCCGCTCGCTGGCCCGTCGAAAAGCGCACGGCCATCACCGCCGCGATCGACAGCCCGAGCACGCCGAGGCCGATCTGGATGTGCGGAAGTGTGGAACTGGTGGCCTTCGTGGTCGAGCCGTGGCCGAACGAGCCGAACGCCGAGGTGAAGTTGAGCAGCATCAGGGGCGCGAGAAGCTCGGGCACACACACGGTGAGGCCGCCCACCCAGTAGGCGAGCAGGTTCGGCCCGGGCCGCGGTCGGGAGATCATCAGGAGGGCCAGCCCCAGGCGCACGGGATTGAGCGCCGCGAGAATTCCCAACCCCAGCACCGACCCCCACATTGGCGCATCTCTACCCGCGGGCCACCGACCCTAAACACCGAACCTCGAGGGATCGTGCCGCCCCGGCGCCGATCCGTAGGATGTGGGTTCGCCCACCGAATTTCGGCGTGGCGCAACACGTTCAAGCGATGCCCAGGCGCGGGACGATCCGTGAACGGCGGGCCAATCCGCTGTGAACACCACCCGCTCGTGCACCCGTGAAGTTTGTCACAACACCGGGTTGGTCGCCGGCTTCCGCGACACGCGTGCCGCAACCCGCGGCAGCGAATTCTGTTCGTGCATAGGAAATTCACAGGTTTGACCAAACCGGCGGGTGCCGCGCGAGCCGTGGATTACGACGTTGCAAGTCGTGGTGCCAGCACGCTCACGGTTCGCTGGTGCGCGAATGGCGTTCCGCGTGAAACCACCGATCCAGTTTCGTGGGCTACCGTTGGTGTTGCGGACGGCATCGCGACTCGGGCAGGGGAACCGACTGGGGCCCGAAACGCAGCCACGACGGTCTCCTCATGACGGGGATATCCGCAAAGCCCGAAGGCGCTGGCACGGCGCCGGTGGGCAGGACGCCACACTGGTCGAAACCAACGGCCAATCCAGAAGCGCAGCATCGTTTTCGATGCAGCGTCCAACGCTTCTGCACGTCTCAGCTCGGTTCGAGGAGGTTGTCCATTGCAGCCCAATCCTTTCGACGACGGCGGGGGCAAATTTTTCGTGCTAGTCAATAATGAGGACCAGCACAGCCTGTGGCCGGCCTTCGCCGATGTCCCCGCGGGCTGGAGCGTGGCCTACGGCGAAGCCGAACGGGCGGCGTGCCTCGACTTCGTCGAACAACACTGGCCCGATAGGCGCCCTAAATCGCTGCGCGAGAGGCTGTCCGCTCCCGGTTTGTGATGTATAGACCGTCTAGGTATGAAAGAGTCGGGAAGGGTTTTGGGGGGACTTAGTGGAACGCAGTGACCGGGCACTACCGCTGACGCGAGCGCAGCTGGACATCTGGCTCGCTCAGCAAACGGGTCACTTCGATGTCGCGTGGCAACTCGGCGTGCTCGTCCGGATCGAGGGCACGATCGACCGCGGTCTGCTGGAGCAGGCGATGCGCCACGTGGTGGGCGAGGCCGAGAGCCTCAGGGCCCGCTTCTTCGAGGCGGACGGGCAGGTCTTTCAGCGGGTGATCGACGACCCGGACGTCGATCTGGTCTTCGACGACGTGAGCGGGTCCGCCGATCCCGAGGGCGAGGCCCGCGAGCGGGCGTCGGCGATCCAGCGCACGCCGATGCCGCTCACCGGTCCGATGATGAACTTCTACCTGTTCCAGACGGCACCCGATGAGTACTACTGGTTCACCTGCTGTCATCACATCGCGATCGACGGAATGGGCATCGCGCTGATCGGCCGCCGCATCGCGGCCGTCTACTCCGCGCTCGCCTCCGGCACGGCCGTATCTCCGGCCTTCTTCGGTTCGGTGCAAGATCTCGTCAGCGGCGAGTCGGAATACGCGGCATCCGCGGATTACCTTGCCGACGAGGCCTATTGGAACGAGCACCTGCCGACGGGCGCCGAGCCGGGCTATCGAATGACCCAGTTCGCCGGCGACCGGGACCCATACGCCCCCTCACCGCCCGTCCAGTTGGACTCGTCGGTGCTCGGCGCGATCAAACAACTGTCCAAGTCGCTGGGTGTCCGCCGGTCGTCGGTCCTCACCGCCGCCTGCGCACTCCTGGTGCGGGGGTTCCGCGCCGACAATTCCGACGAAGTGGTGCTCGACTTCCCGGTCAGCCGCCGGCTGGACCCGGAGTCGAAGACCCACCCCGGCATGCTCGCCGGGGTGGTGCCGCTGGTCTTGAACGCGTCGCCCCTCCTCACCGCCGCCGAGTTTCTCAAACAGGTCGATACGCGGTCGCGGGAGGCGTTGCGGCACCAGCGTTTCCCGGTGCACATGCTCGGTGGCGACGGCGGCTTCCGTGGCGCACCGCAGGCATCCAACCGGGTGGTCGTGAACTTCGTCCCGGCCCGGATGACCCTCAGCCTCGCCGGTGTGCCGGCGACCGCGACGTACACGACCTTTGGCCCGGTGGGCCACTTCGGGCTATTCTTCCTCGGGTTCGGCGATCAGCAATTCCTGAGCACGGTGGGTGTCGGACAGCCCTTCTCGAACTTCGACGTCTCGGACTTGGCGAGCCGGTTGCAGCGGCTGTTGGTGGCGATGGCGGCCGATCCGGCACGGTCGTTGTCGACGGTGGATGTGCTCGATGAGGCTGAGCGGTCTCGGCTGGATGTCTTTGGTAATCGGGCCGTTTTGAGCGGGCCGGTGCCGGGTCCGGTGTCGGTGCCCGGGTTGTTTGCCGCGCAGGTCGCACGCGGGCCGGGGGCGGTGGCGGTCTGCGGTGGTGGGGTCTCGGTGTCGTACCGGGAGTTGGATGCGGCCTCGAATCGGTTGGCGCGGTATCTGGTTGACCGGGGCGTGGGTCCCGGTTCGGTTGTGGCGCTGCTGTTTTCGCGGTCGGCCGAGGCGATCGCCGCGATGTTGGCGGTGCTGAAGACCGGGGCGGCGTACCTGCCGATCGATCCGGTCTCCCCGGATTCGCGGATCGGGTTCCTGCTGGCCGACGCCAAGCCGGTCGCCGCCCTGACCACCGCGGAACTGGCCGGGCGGCTGGCCGGGCATGGGGTGGCGGTCATCGATGTCGATGATGCGCGCCTCGACGAGCTCCCGGATGCGGCGTTACCCGAGCCCGACGCCGACGGATTGGCGTATCTGATCTACACCTCGGGTACCACGGGTGTGCCCAAAGGTGTTGGGGTCTCGCATCATAACGTGACGGCGCTGATCGGGTCACTGGATGCGGGGTTGCCGGCGCCCGGGGTGTGGTCGCATGCGCATTCGCTGGCCTTCGACGTGTCGGTGTGGGAGATCTTCGCCCCGCTGTTGCGCGGGGG
>NZ_LZJA01000288.1:0-99238 GCF_001666785.1 Mycobacterium sp. E3305
CTGGCGCGGTCACCGCCTGCGTGCCGGCGCTGAGACGGAGTTTTCTTCTGCCACACCGCAGTAAGGGTCCCGCGGGGACAGTCCGTATGCGGCGCGGAAGGCGCGGCTGAAACTCGACATGTCGGAGAATCCGTGCCGGCGCGCGACACTGGCGATGGTCACCGTCGCGTCGCTCCGGCCCAGCTCGTGGCGCGCGGCTTCCAACCGCCGGGTACGGATGTACTCGGCCAGGCTGATGTTGGCGTCGGCGCACGTTTTGTACAGATGCCGCACCGAGACGAAGTGTGCCGCGGCGATGCGTTCGGCGTTGAGCTCCGGATCACGCAGATGTCGAGACACGTAGTCCAGAATCCGGACGACCAGCGTGTTGGCGAGGGGTTCGGCCGCGCGCTCTGCATAGCCCAACTGGGTCGTGATCACCGCGCGAAGCAGTTCGATGCTCGGGTGCGCGACGAGATCGCCGTTGACCGCGGTGAACAGGCTCGGATCGGCGGCCACACGCCGGAGGTGATCGAAGGTCAACGTGGCCAGCGGATGCTCAGGGATAAGCGGCACGGCGCACGCTTTGCGGATCAGTTCAGTCGGCAAAGCGAGCGCGGAGTGGGGGATCTGGAAGAACTCCCCGCCCATGCCCTCGGCGTTGAGCAGTGTGTAGGGGGCGCTGGAGTCGTACAGCGCCATCGCACCGGGGTGCAGAACCGCCTCCCTGTCCTCCTGCACCACCATCGCGGTACCGGCGAGCTGCAGATTGACGAAGACCGTGGGCTCGGCGCCATCGCGCGCCAGCGCTGGTGTCCGGACCACCCTGTTGGCGGTCGTCTCTCCGACACAGACGGTCAGGTCACCGAGCGGAGTGACCAGCCCATGAGCGGTCGCGCCCGGGCCGTCTTCCACCCAATGCCACTCGACGGACACCATGGCCGCGCCCATGGCCCAATGCATGTAATCGGAGCGTTCCACCGGGTCGACGGCGTCGGTATCGAGGACGATGGCCATGGGGAAGACTTCCTTTCACCTGGCAGGTGAGCGCTCCCGTTGCGTGATCGCAATCCTAAAACCGGACCCGCGAGGCCGCCAAGCGTCGGGCCAGGCGCCGTCGCACGCGTCGCCCGCCGCGGTGTCCCCGGCATTCCGCTAACACGGAATGCCGCTCCTCGGAGCCCGTGGCCCGATGGTGTTCGGCGTGCCGTCGAGGAGAACTGGTCAATCACCGATCGATTCCAGCCAGGAGCGATTAACCAAACGCGAGCGCTTCTACCATCGCCTTCAAGAGTCCGGAAGGCCTCCGTAGCAGCCTTCTACCGTGGAGGGGGACAGCGATGCCCACGTTCAACCACAACATGTTCGACCACGCGGATGTCCGGATCCATTACGTGACCGTGGGCACCCCGCCGAGTCACGGTGGCGACGATCGGGCCTTGGTGCTGCTGCACGGCTGGCCCCAAACCTGGTGGGAATGGCGCCATGTCATGGGGCCCTTGCACGAGGACGGCTGGTTTGTCGTCGCTCCCGACTACCGAGGCGCCGGGGGGTCATCCAAGCCCGCCGGCGGTTACGACAAACAAACCATGGCAGGCGACATCAAGGCCCTGCTCGACCATCTCGGTGTGCAGCAGCCCATCACCTTGGTAGGCCACGACCTCGGGCTGATGGTCGCCTACGCCTACGCCTGCCTGTACTCGACCGGCGTCGAACGTCTTGTGCTCATGGAGGCGCCGATCCCGGGGACCAATGCGTATGAGAGCGTGGCCACCACCAACTACAGCTCAAATAGACTCTGGCACTTTCACCTACACGGCGCGGCCGACAACGTCGCCGAGACTCTGATCGCTGGCAGCGAATTCCCTTATCTACGTTCGTTCTACCAGCGCCTGAGCGCCAATCCCGACGCGATCTCGATATCGGACGCGCAGCGGTACGTGGCTGACTACACGGCCCCCGGAGCCATGCGTGCGGGCCTTGAACTGTTCCGCGCCTTCGAGCAGGACGCGTCCGACAACCGACGCATTCTGGCGGAGCAGGGCAAGCTCACGCTGCCAGTTCTCGGACTCGGCGGGACCGCGAGCTTCTTCGTACCGATCGCCGAGGCCATGCTCTCGGAGGTCGCCGACAACGTCACGGTCCGGCCAATCCAAGATTCGGGACACTGGATCGCCGAGGAACAACCCGAGACGCTCCTGTCGTGCCTGCGCGAATTCATCGAGACAACCGGCGGTACGAAGGGACGCGCGGCATGATCATCTTGAATGTCTTCTTCGACGTGGCGCAAGCGCACGAAGCCGAGTTTCTGAAGCTGTTGAACCACATGGTGGTCGAGTCCAACAAGGAAGACGGCTGCAGCCTGTATCAACTGTGGCGCAACGCCCATGATCCTTACAGCTACGTCCTCGTCGAACATTGGGCCTCGCAAGAGAGCCTTAACGCCCATGGCAAGACGTCACATTGGATCGACTTCAACGACACCGTCAACGGATACTTGAAGTCCGATTACGAGGAACACCACTACACCGAGATCCCGCGCTGAGCCCTGGGCCGCGAGCGCGGGTGGAGACCGCTACAGCGCATACAGCGCCGGCAGATTGACGACGATCGCCTCCTGGCTGCTGCGGGCAATGACCAACTCCGCCGGCGTGTTTGGATCGGGGTTCTCCTCACGGTGGGGCAGATGTGGGGGTACGAAGACGTAATCGCCGGGATCGGTCCGGACCCGAACCTCGCGCTCCCCGTCGAAGAACACAAACTCCGGATGGCCGCTGCGGACGTAGATCATCGTCTCGGAATCACCGTGGTGGTGGTTGGCCGAGGCGCTGCCCGGCGACGCCAAGGTTTCTCCCATCCACAGCTTCTCGCTACCCACCGTGGATCCACTCAACGCGGCGAAGCGCTGCATGCCGTCCGTCTGCGCTGTGGTGCCATCAAGTTCGGTTGACTTGACGTGGCGGACGCGATTGCGCGGTACATGCTGCTGGGCATTGGGGGTGAAGTCGGGATGAAAACCGTCGGGGCCGGTCATGCAGTCGAGCGTAGACCTCCGGAGCGGTTCAACAATCGCTCCGCCCGGGACGAATTCGAGACAATCAGCGATCAAATCAGGTCATTGTCAACGCATTTGCGGTGGAGACCGCGACGGACGGCGCCAAGCGGCGGTCGACCTTCGCTGTCAGCCGTTCACCGCCTGCTCGCGCGCCCACCGGTAATCCGCCTTGCCCGACGGGCTGCGCTCGATTGCCGCCCGGAACACGATCGCCTTGGGCAGCTTGTAGCGGGCCAGCGATTGCCCGGCGTGGGCGACCAACTCCTCGGCGTCCGCATGAGCGCCCTCGGCCAGCGCGACGACGGCGACGACCTCCTGCCCCCACCGCTCGCTGGGCCGTCCGGCGACGACCACGTCGGCCACCGCGGGGTGCGACGCGATCGCGGTCTCGACCTCCTCGACGAAGATCTTCTCACCGCCGGAGTTGATCGTCACCGAATCGCGGCCCAGCAGCTCGATCTTGCCATCGGCTTGGTGACGGGCCCGGTCGCCGGGAATCGCGTATCGCACTCCGTCGATGACCGGAAATGTCTTGGCGGTCTTGGCGGCATCGCCCTTGTAGCCCAGTGGGACGTAACCGCGTTGCGCCAGCCAGCCCATGCCGTCGTGGCCGGGCGCCAGGATGGTGGCCAAATCCTCGGCCGCCACGAACGTGTCCGGTCCGGCGTTGAAAGTGCCCGTAGACACCGCCCCGGAAGTGGACATGTGGTGCATCTGCGCGCCGGTTTCGGAGGACCCGACACCGTCGACCACGATGGCGTTCGGCAGGACTTCGATCAACCGTTGCTTGACGAACGGGGTGAGCAACGCGCCCCCATTGGCCACCACGGCCAGCGACGACACGTCGGCGATCCCCTTCTCGATGGCGGCGACCAACGGGCGGGCCATCGCGTCACCGACCACCGTCACCACGCTCACGCGCTCGCGCTCGATGGTGCGGACCACCTCGTCGGCGTCGAGACGATCGACGACCGAGGGGAAGACGACAGACTGCCCGGTGGTGATGGCCGTCATCACGCTCCACTGGGCCGCGCCGTGCATCAGCGGGGGCAGGATCATCAACTTGGTGCCGGGGCCCGCCAGCACGCCGGCCGCGATCTCCTCGACGGACCCGAACGGCTCGCCGGTCATCAGGTTGCGGCCGCCGAAAGAGGTCATGAAGATGTCGTGCTGGCGCCACAGCACGCCCTTGGGCATTCCCGTCGTCCCGCCGGTGTACAGGACGTAGAGGTCGTCCGGTGAATTCTGCACCGGTGGCGGTTCGGGTGCGCAGGACGCGAGGGCGCTCTCGTAATCCACTGCGCCGTAAATCAAGTCGTTGCCGGAGTCGTCGGCGATCTGAATCAGAACCCGCAGCTGCGGGAGGTCCGGCAGGATTTCGGCCACCCGTGGCGCGAACGCGGCATGGTAGATCAGCGCGGTCGCCCCCGAATCCGCCAACAGATACTGCAGCTCGCTCTTGACGTATCGGAAGTTGACGTTGAACGGGGCGACTCTGGCCTGGAAGGAGCCCAGCAACGCCTCGACGAATTCGTTTCCGTTGTAGGCGTAGATGCCGAGGAGGTCCTGGCCGGTCTCGTGGCCCGGCAGGCCGGCGCGTTCGGTGTGGCACCCGAGCCCGCGGGAATGCAGGTAAGCGGCGAGGCGGTGGGACCGCTCGATCACCTGTGAATAGCTGTACCGCCGTTCACCCTGAATCAGCAGCTCCCGGTCGGGAATCGCGGCCGCAACGGCCGCCGCGACGGCGGGGACGGTGAATTGTGTTGCTGTGTCGGACATCAGGCCTCTCATGGCTGGTGGGGGAGGAGGCGGACCATCAGGCCGTTGGCCTCGGTGAGCAGCGTGCCATCAGCGGCCGTCATCGTAGCGGAGATGAAGATCTTCCTGCCCTCGATGTCGGTGATGCTGCCGTGGGCGCTCAGCGGCTCGTCGATCGGCGTGATGTTTCGGTAGTCGACATGCAGGTACGCGGTCCGGGTGGGGGGAGTGCCGGCGGTGGAGACCACCATCCCGAACAGCCAGTCGTAGAACAGCGGGATCATGCCGCCGTGCACGGCGTTGTTTCCGCCGACATGCGCGCGGGTGAAGTGGCCCGCCATCGTGACGCCATCCGGACCGGATTCTGAGATCGTCCAGGGTGGCAAGAGCGGGTGGCCGAGGCCGGGGAGTTCGATGACGCGGCCCGCCGGCGCCATGCCTTCGGGCACCTGGTGGCCGTCCAGCAGGGCGCAGGCGTCTTCGACGAGCCGGGCCGCGGCGGTCCATGCCGCGGCGTCCGGGTTGCTGGCGAGGGTCAGATCCTGCAGGCGGCGCGTCGCGGCGACGAATCGGCCCAGCCCGGGGGGCGCGTGTTCGGCCGGCTTGATGTCGGGGAATCCGCCGCGAACCCCGGGTGCGGTGTCGGTCATCGCCGCGTCCACACGCTGAGCAACTCGTCGGTGGTGGTGATGGTCGCGAGCAGCGACAGTGTGTTGGCGATGATGGCCTCTCCGTATTCGGTGGGTATGCCGGCAACGGCGTCCCGGGGAACGATGACGCGATAGGCGGCATTGACCGCGTCCATCACGACGTTGGGGATGGCGATGTTCAGCGACACCCCGACGACGACGATGGTCGACACCCCGAGATTCCGCAGGATCGCGTCCAGGTCGGTGCCGCCCATCGGCCCGACGCCGTGCCAGCGGCTGAGCACCAGATCGCTTGGCTCCGGCCCTAATTCGGGTAACACGGCCGCCCCCGGGGTGCCCGGGGCGATGTCGACCTGGCCGTGCCCCATGGCGAAAATCTTGGCGTTGTGGTTGGAGCCCAGCCCGTCGGGGCGTCGTTGCACCAGGCAGTGCACGACGCGTACCCCGGCCGCCCGGGCCGCCGGCAGCAGCCGGACGATATTGGGCAGCGCGACCCGGCGTGCCTCCTGCGCCAGCATCGCCAAACCGGCGTCGGGGCCGATGACCGCCCCCTGGCACTCCTGCGTGACGATCGCGGTGCGCGCGGGCGCCGCGATGTCGGCGAGTTTCGGTGTCATGCCGGCACTTCGTAGAACTGTCTGGCCCATTTCCGCAGTGCCATATACCCTTTCGCGTCGGCCTTGGACAACGCCGGGTTCTCCACGTACTTCTGGTAGCGCCAGATCTGCAGATCGTCGAACACGGTGGACAGGAACTGCTTTTTGATGATGTCGCGCAGCTTGCCCTGCGGTACGTCGGCGGTGTCGCCGGGGACCCGTGGCCACCAGATCGAGTAGAACAGGTCCGAACACTCGTCGTCGACCGGCGTGCAGGTGAAGATCAGCCGATGGTTCTGCGCCCCCTCGAAGACGCTGATCGCCCCGCCCAGGCCGAACAGGTGGCTGTGGAACCGCAGCGCCAGGTCGTCGGGGTCGTCGCTGCGCGCGTCGGGCCACCCGGCCACGAACTGCCACTCGTGATCCACGATCTTCCAGTCCAGCACCCTCGGGGTCACCGTGGCGTGGTGCACGTATTCGAAATGGGCGCTGTCGGGGGCGTTCTCCGCGACGATCTGCGGATGCACCGGTTCGCGCTCGGTGCGCCGGGAGAACTCCGGATACGCGCGGTAGTAGGCCGCCGGGTCGGTCTCGAACTGCGGAAATTTTCCGAAGATGTCCGGCATCTCCCACTGCGGCTCCTTGCCGTCGGGCTGGTGCCAGATGAACACGCAGTCGTGTTGCTCGCACACCGGGTACACCCGCAGCCGCAGGGCGCGGTTTGGGCGGTCCGGTTGGTAGGGGATGTACCGGTTGGTGCCGTCCGGACCCCAGCGCCAGCCGTGGAAGGGACACTCGACGCAGTCGCCGAGCACCTTGCCGCCGTGGCCGATGTGGGCGCCGAGGTGTTTGCAGTGCCCTTCGAGGACATGCAGCTCGCCGGATTCGTCGCGGTAGGCGACCAGGTCCTCACCGAAGTACTTCAGCGGCCGCACCTCGCCGACGGGGAACTCGGGGGACCACCCGACCATGAACCACCCGGTGACCTTCCAGGTGAAGGGGACTTTCACGCTGCAGCCTCCGATTGCCTGATACTAAGTCCGTTACAGTATAGATTTCAGCAGTCCGGTCCGTGCACGGCAAGGAGTGAAGTGACTGAAGCGGCTGACATCCGGGTCGACGTCGTCGTCATCGGCGCCGGCGTCTCCGACCGCACGCCATGTCGAAGGTGACGCGCGGACTGGGGCTCGCCAAGGAGGCGACCCGCGAGCTCGGCATGCTGCTACCCCGGACGGTGGCCGGCCTGAACGAATCGACCGGCTGGGCTCCGGTGTCGCCGCGAGGCGTGCGGCAGTTCGGCGAGGTCATGTTGGACGAGCTTGTGCTGAGCGGCTTTTCACTACTCGGCGGCGGCCCGGCGGCGATGCGGCCGCTGTCCGGCTGCACGGCGGCGGCCGAGGAGTTGTCGGCCCTGGGCATCGACCGTGCGCACGGGGAACCGGTGCCGCTGCGCGCAACCTCCGTGCGGCGGCGACGCGTCGGTAATTTGGCCTACGAGCGGCTGGCGTTCGAGCACGATCCGGCGTTGCCGCCAACGTTGCAGGCCGAAGGCCTGGGCGGGCCGGCCAGGGCGGTGGTGCACCTGTGCCGGCACGCTGATGGCCCAAGACCGTGGCTCATCTGGGTGCACGGCGCCGGTCAGGGTGGCACGGAAGACCTGCTGTTGACCCGCATCGGCCGGATACATCGCCAATTGGGTTTCAACGTCGCATTGCCGGTGCAGCCCGGTCACGGCTGCCGGCGCCGGGAATGGCCCGCGTACCCCGACATGGACCCCCTGGGCAACGTCGCCGGCATGATGCGCTCGGTGTCGGAGATCCGAGCGCTGGTGCGCTGGGCACAACCGCAGGCGAGCGCCGTTGTGGTGGCCGGTGTTTCGATGGGCACTCCGGTCGCGGCGCTGGTGTCGCACCTGGAGAGGCAGGTCGACGCGGTGGCGCTGTATACGCCGATCCTGGGGCTGAACGCGATGATCGCGCGGCACTTGGGGCGCTGGGGGTCGTCGCGGGACGAATTCCGCGACCTGCTGGCCTCTCCGGAGGTGGCGAAGCTGACCTCGGTGATCGACCCGTTGCGGGTGGATCCGGCACCGCCGCCGCATCGCCGGCTCATCGTCGGCGCGTGGCACGACCGGATGGCGATGCGCGATCCCACGGTCGAATTGCAGGAGCGCTGGGGTGGCCGGCTGTACTGGTATGACGGCAGCCACGTCGGGCACATCTTCTCCCGGCGGGTGCAGAAGGTGACCGAGGGGTTCCTGCGCGAGGTGGCCGGCTGATGGGGGCTCCGCGCTCGGCACGTGAGGTGGTCGAGCTCTACAACCTGGTCGTCTGGAACGAGCAGAACCTGACCCTGGCCGAAGAACTGTTCGCCGACAAGGTGATTCGGCACGGGGTGGGTGAGGCGCACACACTCACCCGCGAACAGGCGGTCAGCCGGGTGAGGGACGTCTGGGCGATGTTCGACACGTTGCGCTTCGATCTGAACGTCGTCGCCGCCGGCGACGACGGCCAGCACGTGGCCATCGTCTACGACTCGTCGATGACTACCAAGGACGGCACCATAACCAACGTCGCCAGCATCGAGGTGTTCCGCGTCGTCGACGGAAAGATCACCGAGGTCTGGAATTGCGGCTACCAGCAAGGAGTTTGGAGTTGAATGAGCGCACTCTCGATGAGTTGGGCTACTACCTGCTGGCGGGTGCCGGCGGAGAGGGGCCGGCGACGCTGATCGACGAGGCCCGCCGCGGCGAGGAGCTCGGCTTCGGCACCGCGTTCATCTCCGAACGCTGGAACGTCAAAGAGGCGTCATCCCTGACGGGGGCCGCGTGCGCCGTGACGACCCGGATGCAGATCGCCACCGCGGCAACCAATCACAACACCCGCCACCCGCTGATCACCGGGTCGTGGGCCACCACCATGCACCGGCTCTCCGGCGGGCGCTTCACGCTGGGGATCGGCCGGGGCATCGCGGCGATCTATGGGGCCTTCGGCATACCGGCGGTCACGACCGCGCAGATGGAGGACTGGGCCCAGGTCATGCGCCGCCTGTGGCATGGCGAACTGATCTTCAACCACGACGGACCGATGGGCAAGTACCCGATCCTGTTCCTCGACCCTGACTTCAACGAGGACATCCGGTTGGCGCTGGTGGCTTTCGGGCCCAACACCCTCGACCTCGGGGGCCGGGTGTTCGACGACGTCATCCTGCACACCTACTTCACGCCCGAGACGCTGCAACGCTGCGTCAAGACCGTCAAGTCCGCGGCGGAGAAGGCCGGCCGCGATCCGGACAGCGTGCGGGTGTGGTCGTGCTTCGCCACGGTGGGTGATCACCTGCCCGAGGAGCTGCGGCTCAAGAAGACTGTCGCGCGTCTGGCCACCTATCTGCAGGGCTACGGCGACCTGATGGTGCGGACGAACGAGTGGGATCCGGCTGTGCTGCAACGCTTCCGGGAAGACCCCGTGGTGACGTCGATCGCGGGCGGGATCGACCACAAGGCCACGGCCGAGCAGATCGAGCACATCGCGACGCTGATCCCGGACGAATGGCTGGAGCCGTCGGCCACCGGTTCGGCCCGGCAATGCGCGGACCGTGTTCGCAAGGAATTCGACTACGGGGCCGACGCGGTGATCATGCACGGCGCCACGCCGGAGGAGCTCGAGCCTGTCGTCAGCGCGTACCGGGCGGTGGATTAGCTCCGCGAGGGTGCGCAGTTGTACGCCGATTGCGGCGTGTCGCCGTACCAACACGCACGCTCGCGACAGAACCTCAGGGCAGGATGACGGTCCGGCTGACCGGCTCCGCCGCGGCCTGTCGGCTGGACAGCCCGCGAAGCAGTGCACCGAGTAGGGCATCACGGGTCTCGCGGGGATCGATGAGTTCGTCGAATCCCAGATGTTCGGCCGAGCGATACGACGCCTGCAACTCGGCGTCACGCAGCTTCGCGGTGATGTCCTCGCCGGCATGGGTCGCCCGGCCCAGCGCGGCCGCGCTCATCGCGCCCATGGTCGCCCCGGGGTAGGCGAACGTCGCGCTCTGGTGGTCAAAACCGAGCAGCGACATGACCATCGAGCCGAATCCGTATGCCTTGCGCAGGGTGACGTGCAACTTGACCGTGGTTGCCGCCGTCTGCGCGGCGAACATCCGCGCACCGGCGCGCAGCACCCCGCTGCGTTCGGACCGACTGCCGGGCAGCATGCCGGGGTTGTCGGCAAGGAAGACGATGGGCAGGTGGAACGAGTCGGCCACCATGATGAAGTGCGCCGCCTTGTCCGCCGCGTCGGCGTCGATGGAGCCCGCGAGCACGTTGGGCTGATTGGCGACGACCGCGACCGGGTGGCCACCGAGATGGGCCAGCGCGCAGATGATCGCCTTGCCGTACCGCGGCTGCACCTCGAACCAGTCGGGCCGGTCGAAGACCACGTCGAGCACGGCGCGCATGTCGTAGACGCGGCGGTTGTCGCGCGAGACGATGTCGAGCAGTTCGGGCGTCGCGCGCTGCTCGCCGGCCTCGTCGGGCGGTAGCTGCGCCGGGTAGGACCACGCGCTCGGCGGGAAATACGACAGGTACCGCCGAATGTCGGCGATCACGGCCTCGTCGTCTTCGGCGACGTTGTGGATCACCCCGCTCGGCACGGCGGTGCCGGGCCCGCCGAGATCCTCCTTCGAGATCTCCTCTCCGGTGGACTCTTTGACGACCGGCGGGCCGGCGGTGAAGATCGCGCCCTGCGCGCTCATGATCCGGAAGTCGCAGACCGGGGCGACGAGCGCGCCGTGTCCGGCCGAGGGGCCGAGCACGGCGGCGACGGTCGGCACCCGGCCCGAGCACTGCGCCTGCGCGAGCAGGTCGGTGGGGGCGCGGCCGTAATGTCCACCGCCAGGTCGGAAGCCCGCGCCTTCCAGCAACATCACCAGGGGAACCTTGTCGCGCAGCGCGAGTTCGGCGATGCGGTAGCGCTTGGAGTTGCCGCCCGGTCCGATGCTGCCGGCCATGGTGGTGAAGTCCTCCGAGCCCAGCATCACCGGCGAACCGTTGATCAACCCGGAGCCGACGACCAGCCCGTCGGCCGCGATCTCGCCGCCGACCAGCGTCCCGATTTCTCGGAACGTCCCCGGGTCGAGGAGGCGCTCGATGCGCGCCCGGGCGTCGAGCTTGCCCTTGCCGCGGTGCTTGTCGAGCCGTTCGGTACCACCCATGCCCCACGCACGCTCACGGCGCCGCCCGAGATCGTCGAGCGTTTCTCCCCAGTCCTGGGCTTTCGACATGCCTCTGTCCTACCTCATGCAAGTTTCGTCTGGTGAGCGGATCTGCAGGGTCACATACTGGATTGCTTACTGTAAAGTTACCCGCATGGCCGACGCCGCCCGACTCAAGGTCGACGGGGGCATCCCCAATCAACTCGCTCGCGCGGCCGACGCGGCGGTCGCCCTGGAACGGCAGGGCTACGACGGCGGATGGACGCCCGAAACCAGCCACGACCCATTCCTGCCGCTGCTGCTGGCCGCCGAGCACACGAAGCGGCTGGAAATCGGGACCAACATCGCCGTGGCGTTCGCCCGCAACCCGATGATCGTCGCCAACATCGGTTGGGATCTGCAGGCGTATTCGAAAGGCCGGTTCATCCTCGGGCTGGGCACTCAAATTCAGCCCCACATCGAAAAGCGGTTCAGCATGCCGTGGAGCCACCCGGCCCGGCGCATGCGGGAGTTCGTCTCGGCGCTGCACGCGATCTGGGACGCCTGGCGCGACGGCGGCAAGCTGCGTTTCGAGGGCGAGTTCTACACCCACAAGATCATGACGCCGATGTTCACCCCCGAGCCGCAGCCCTATCCGATGCCGAAGGTGTTCGTCGCCGCGGTCGGTGAGGTGATGACAGAGATGTGCGGCGAGGTCGCCGACGGACACCTGGGCCACCCGATGGTGTCCAAGCGCTACATCACCGAGGTCACCGCGCCCGCGCTGTTACGCGGCCTGCGGCGGGCCGGCCGCCGGCGCGGCGACGTCGAGTTGTCGGCCGAGGTGCTGGTGGCCACCGGCGAGAGCGACGCCGAGCTGCAGACCGCGACGGCCGCGGTGCGCAAGCAGATCGCCTTCTACGGGTCGACGCCGGCCTACCGCAAGGTTCTCGAGCTGCACGGCTGGGGCGACCTGCACGCCGAGTTGAACCGGCTGTCCAAGCAGGGGGAGTGGGACGCGATGGCCAAGCTGATCGACGACGAAATGCTGGCGACCTTCGCGGTCGTCGGGCCGGTCGACGAGGTCGGCGCCGCGCTGCGAGACCGCTGTGAGGGTGTCGTCGACCGCGTCCTGCCGATCTTCATGACCGCTTCGCAAACCTGTATCACCGCCGCGATGAAGGAGTTTCGCCAGTGAGCACCACGACGATGGACGACGCCGGGAAGTTGTTGGCCGATCCACTGGCGTACACCTACGAGGAGCGGCTGCACGCGGCGCTGGCTCACCTGCGCGCCAACGCGCCGGTGTCGTGGGTCGAGGTGCCGGACTATAAACCGTTCTGGGCGATCACCAAGCACGCCGACATCATGGACATCGAGCGCGAGAACATGTTGTTCACCAACTGGCCGCGCCCGGTGCTGACCACCGCCGAGGGCGACGAGATGCAGGCGGCCGCGGGCGTGCGCACGCTGATCCACCTCGACGATCCGCAGCACCGGGTGGTACGCGCGATCGGATCCGACTGGTTCCGGCCAAAGGCGATGCGGGCGTTGAAGGTTCGGGTCGACGAGCTCGCCAAGATCTATGTCGACAAGATGATGGCCGCGGGTCCCGAGTGTGACTTCGTCCAGGAGGTGGCGGTCAATTACCCGCTGTTCGTGATCATGTCACTGCTGGGCCTGCCGGAGGCCGACTTCCCCCGGATGCTCAAGCTCACCCAGGAATTGTTCGGCAGCGACGACTCCGAATTCAAGCGCGGCAGCTCCAACGAGGACCAGCTGCCTGCGTTGTTCGACATGTTCCAGTACTTCAACGGGGTCACCGAGGCGCGCCGCGAACACCCGACCGACGATCTCGCCTCCGCGATCGCCAACGCCCGCGTCGACGGGGAACCGCTGTCGGACATCGACACGGTGTCCTATTACCTGATCGTGGCCACCGCCGGTCACGACACCACCAGCGCGACCATTTCCGGTGGGCTGCAAGCACTCATCGAAAACCCCGACCAGCTCGAGCGGCTGCAGGCGAATCTCGACCTGATGCCATTGGCCACCGAGGAGATGATCCGCTGGGTCACGCCCGTCAAGGAATTCATGCGCACCGCCAACGCGGACACCACCGTGCGCGGAGTGCCGATCGCCGCGGGCGATTCCGTGCTGCTGTCCTATGTGTCGGCCAATCGCGACGAGGACGTGTTCACCGACCCGTTCCGCTTCGATGTCGGGCGCGACCCCAACAAGCACCTGGCCTTCGGGTACGGCGTGCACTTCTGCATGGGCGCGGCCCTGGCCCGTATGGAGGTCAACAGCTTCTTCACCGAGCTACTGCCGAGGCTCAAATCCATTGAGCTGATCGGTGATCCGGAGTTGGTCGCCACCACCTTCGTGGGCGGCCTGAAGCACCTGCCGGTGCGGTACTCGCTGGCCTGACTTTCCCAGCTCTATTCGCGGCAGACAGCCATCAGCGCTGAATGGCCCTCGCGTCGATGAGCGCCCCGCTTATCGCGTGATCGCTACACTCCGGCGTGGAGGTCTCGCAATGACGCGCAGGACGATTGTCATCACGGGTGCCAGTGACGGCATCGGTGCCGCTGCGGCTCGTCGCCTCAGTCGCACCGGCGCCCGGATCGTCGTGGTGGGCCGCTCCCAAACCAAGACCGCCGCGGTGGCCACCGAATTGGGCGCGGACTACTTCGTCGTCGACTACGCCGACCTATCCCAGGTGCGGGCGCTGGCGGACAATTTGCGTTCGCAGCACCCGCGCATCGACGTTTTGCTCAACAATGCGGGCAGGATGGCCAGCAAGATCGAGCTGACGTCGGACGGCTACGAACGCACCTATCAGGTCAACTACCTGGCGCCGTTCCTGTTGACCACCCGATTGCTGGATGTGCTGCTGGAGTCCCGCGCCACGGTCGTCAACACGACCAGCTCGTCGCACAAGCTGGTCTTCCGTGCCACCGTCGACGACCTGGAGAACACCGCCAGCCGCCGCCCCGCCGCTGCCTACGCGTTCTCGAAGTTCGCAATCGTGTTGTTCACCAAGGAATTACATCGGCGCTACCATGACGCCGGTCTTTCCGTCGCGGCCGTGCATCCCGGCAACGTCAACTCCAACATCGGCATTGCCTCGGGTTCGCGATTTCTCGTGTTCATGCAGCGGTACACCCCGGCGGTGCTCTTCATCTCGAGCCCGGACCAGGGCGCCGACCAGTTGGTGCGGCTGGCGTCGAGCGCGCCCGTATCGGAGTGGACGCCCGGCGCCTACTACGCCAAGCGCAAGATCGCCAAGACCAGTCGCCTGGCAAACGACCCGCGATTGGCCGCCCAGCTGTGGGAGCGCACCGCGGCCAGGCTCGGCTGACGATTCCGCGCGCGGGTGATCTTCGATACTCATTAGTATCTAACCGATACTGACGGGTATGCTACTGCACATGTCGCCCGTCAAACCGCATCGCACCCGCCCCACCCGCGGCGAGGTTCGCGACCGGATCCTGGACGCGGCGTCGAAGGTGTTCGCCGCCGAGGGTTTCGCCGGTGCCACCATCGACGCGATCGGTCAGGCCGCGGGCTTCACCAAGGGCGCGGTCTACTCCAACTTCGAGTCGAAGGACGAGCTGTTCCTGAGCCTGCTCGACCGCGAGTTCGAGCTGCGCGGCGAGCAGATCGCGATAGCGCTCGACCGCAGCGACGGCGACACCGCCGCGGCCGCGCGTGAGGTGAGCCGGTCGGTGCTCGACTCGGTCCGCGACCATTCCGACTACTACGTGCTGCTCGTCGAGTACTGGCTGCGCGCCCAGCGCGATCCGCAGCTTCGGGGGCGCCTGATCGAGCGCCGTCGCGCCGCTGCCGACCAGGCGCTGCACATCGTCGAATCGACCGACACCGTGCCGGGCGACCGGCGGCTGACCGACATCGCCCAGCTCGTCGTCACCCTCAACCTGGGCGTCGCGATGGAAGAGGTGCTGCGTCCCGGAACCATCAACCCCGATCTGCTCGCGCAACTGATCACCGCACTGCTGAAATCGATTCCGGTTTGAAGGAGATCAGGGAAAGTCACACCATGGATGTCAAAGACGAACCGGACGACATCGCACCGGTGATCACCGCCGCCGGATTGGGGGTCGACGGTGAGCACGGACCGCTGTTCTCGGGGGTCGACCTGGCCCTGACGCCGGGGTTCCACGCCATTCAGATGCCCGGGGGCCCGGGTCAGACAACGCTGTTGTTGACGATCGCGGGACGCTTCAAGGCCAGTCACGGCTCGTTGAGCGTGCTCGGCGAAACGACGCCGCGCGCGATCCGCCGCCGGTGCGCGATAGCGGCCTTCGACGACATCGATGAACTCGAAGAGTCGGTGACCGTGGCGACCGTACTCGCCGAGCAACGCCGGTGGCTGGCGCCGTGGTATTCGCTGGTGCCGCCGCAAGCCGGTCAGGCCGGGCTGACGGAGGTCTTCGGCGACATGCCCCCGCCGTCTTCGGACACCTACATCGTCGAATTGTCCGACCTGGAACTGTTTTTGCTGCGGATCACGCTCGCGCTGCTGTCGAATCGTCCGATTCTGGTGGTCGGCGACCTCGAGCAAGTGCGCGACAACTCCCGGCGAGCGATCGCGGTGGAACGGCTCGGCGTGATCGCCCAGCAGCGCACGGTCGTCGTCGGAGTCACCAACCCGCTCGGCACCGACGCACCCGAGCACGAGCTTCACGATCGCCGCGTCCTGACCGGAGGAGATTGACGATGTTGGCTGGACTTGCATTCGGCTCGGAGATCAAGCGTTTCGGTCGCAGCCGTTTGACGCGCGTGGCGATCGTGGTGCTGATGCTGCTGCCGCTGGTGTACGGGGCGCTGTACCTGTGGGCGTTCTGGGATCCCTTCGGCCACACCAACAAAATGCCGGTGGCCCTGGTCAATTCCGACCGCGGCGCCGTCGTCTCCGGCGAGCAGTTCAACGCCGGCGAGGAGATCGCCAAGAGCCTGACCGCGGACGGCGGGTTGGACTGGCACGTCGTGGACCTGGCCGAAGCGCGCAACGGAGTCGACCACGGCAAGTACTACTTCATGGTCGAGCTGCCACCGGACTTCAGCGCGGCGATCGCGTCGCCGGTGACGGGGCAGCCCAAGAAGGCCAACCTGATCGCCGTCTACAACGACGCCAACAACTACATCTCCACCAGCATCGGCCGCACCGCCATCAGCCAGGTGCTCAACGCGGTGTCCAGCCGGATCTCCGGCCAGGCCGTCAATCACATGCTGTCCGTGGTGGTTACGTCGGGCGCGGGCATCAAGCAGGCCGCCGAGGGCGCCGCTCGACTCGACGACGGGGCCGGGCAGCTGGCCGCCGGCCTCGACACGGCCAGGTCCGGCTCGGCGCGCCTCGCCGCCGGGGCCCAGCAATTGTCCGACGGAATCAACCAGGCCACCGACCCGCTGCTCGCGGTGACCCGGGCGCTGTCACAGGTCGGCGGCGACACGCAGCAATTGCAACAGGGCGCTGCCGCGCTGCAGCAGGCCAACGACCAGATCGGCGCCATCGCCACCGCACAAGACGGTGCCGCTGACGCGCTGTCGCCGGTGATCGATCAGCTCGCCGCGCGCCAGGATCCCTTGGCGAACAACCTGCGCAGCATCCAGGATCAACTGCGTGGCCATCAGTTCACGCCGCAGATCCGCCAACGCCTCACCGACGCGCAAAACGCCGCGATCGCGATGACCTCCGCCCTGCGCACGCCCGGCAGCCCGCTGGGTTCGGCCCTCGACCAGGTCGGCAACAAGGGGCAGGAGCTGACGAACAAGCTCACGCAGCTCCGCGACGGCGCCCAGCAGCTGTCCTCCGGCAACGCCGAGTTGGCAAGCGGCATAGTCAAGCTCGATGACGGGGCGCACCAACTCAAGGCGGGATCCGCCGAGCTGGCCGGCAAGCTCGGCGAGGGGGCCAACCAGCTGCCCAACTGGACGACTCAGCAAAAGGACGCGGTCGCAGACACCATCGGTGGGCCGGTGCAGCTCGCAGCCTCGCACGAGAACGCCGCACCCAACTTCGGCACCGGCATGGCCCCGTTCTTCCTGACGCTGGCGCTGTTCTTCGGCGCATTGGTGCTGTGGATGGTGCTGCGGCCCTTGCAGAGTCGCGCGATCGCCGCGGAGGTGCTCGAAATCCGGGTGGTGCTCGCCAGCTATCTGCCCGCGGCCACGATCGCGCTGTTCCAGGCGATCGTCCTCTACTGCGTGGTCCGGTTCGCCCTCGGCATGCGTGCCGTGCACCCGGTCGCGATGCTGGGGTTCATGATCCTCATCTCCGCCGCATTCGTGGCCGCCACGCAGGCGATCAACGCGCTCGTCGGCCCAGCGGTGGGACGGGTGCTGATCATGGCCCTGCTAATGCTGCAGCTGGTCAGCGCCGGCGGCATGTACCCCGTGGAGACCACTTCGCGGCCCTTCCAGGTCCTGCACCGCTTCGACCCGATGACCTACGGCGTCAACGGGCTGCGCCAGCTCATCCTCGGTGGCATCGACGGACGGCTCTGGCAAGCGATCACCGTGCTGGTTGCGATAACGGCTGTCGCGCTGGCAATCTCATCGCTGTCCGCACGGCGAGATCGCCTGTGGAACCTCACCAGGCTGATCCCGGCGATCAAGATGTAGGCAAACGTTCCGCGTCAACAATCGACGTTGCATGATGGTGGGCAAGCTCTGCAATCGAGAGGAAGCCCATGTTAGGTGTGCATCATTCGGCGATTTGCACCTCCGATGTCGAACGGTCGCTCCGATTCTGGTGCGAAGGCCTGGGACTGAGCCAGTTGATGGATTACGACTTCGTCGGCGATTGGCCGGAACTGTTCGGGGCCGGGAGCGATCGGCTGCGATCGGTGTTTCTCGGCGATCCGCAGACATCGGGCAGCGGGTTTGTCGAACTGGTGGAGGTGGCCGGCGCCCTTGAGGCACTGCCGGATTCGACCGCGTTACGGCACGGGTTCATGTTGCTCTCACTGCAGCGTGAAGTCGACGAAACGCTCGCCGCTTTGGCTGCATTGGGTTTCACCGACGGCGTGCGGCGCATCGATGTCGTGGCCCCGGACGGAAGGACCGTCGCGATGGCGGTGATCGAAGCGCCGGACGGGGTACTCGTTGAGCTGATCGGGCGGGCGAAATGAGCATCGCGCTGGTCACGGGCGGTGCGTCCGGAATCGGGCGTGAAGTTGCCGGACGGTTGCGCGATGCGGCTCACGACGTCGTCGTGTGGGATCTCGCCGATGCGGACATCGTCTGTGACGTCAGCGATCCCGACGCCGTGTCGGCCGCGATGGAACAATCGGTGAGCGAGCATGGCGCGCCCACCCGGATCGTCGCCTGCGCCGGGGTCGGTGCTTCGGGGCTGTTGCTCGAACAGTCGCCCGCGGAATGGAACCGGGTGTTGGGCGTCAACCTCACCGGCACCTGGCTGACGATCCGTGCCGGGGCGCAAGCGATGGTCGACGCCGGGGTTTGCGGCTCGATCGTCGCGGTTTCCAGTATCAGTGGCACCGTCGCCGACCGGGACATGGGCGCCTACTGCGTGTCGAAGGCCGGGGTGGACATGTTGGTGAAGGTCGCCGCCGTGGAATGGGGCGTGCACGGCATCCGGGTGAATGCCGTCGGGCCGGGCGTCACACGCACACCGATGCTGGCCAAGCCCGAACAACTCCCCGGCTGGGTGGAGGCACTGTCCGAACGCACGGCGCTCGGCCGGCTGGGGGAGGCAGACGACGTGGCCGGGGCGATCGTGGGCCTCCTCGAGTTGCCCTGGGTGACAGGACAAATCGTGCACGCCGACGGCGGCCTGGCCCTACACAGTCCGATTGACGCCTACGGCCAAGTGCAGCGATTGATGCGTCGGCGGTGATTCACCCGACTCCGTAATCGATGATGCCCCGGATGATCTTGCCGTTGCGGAGGTCGTCGTAGGCGTCGTTGATCTCGTCGAGGCGATAGCGGCGGGTGATCATTTCGTCGAGCTGAAGCTGCCCGGTCTGATAGAGCCGGGCGAGGCGGGAGATGTCGGCCCTCGGGTTGCACGATCCGAATATCGTTCCGGCCAGCGTCTTGTTCATCAGGATGAAGTCCTGCAGGTCGATCTTGACCGACCGCGTGAGCTGTGACGTCATTCCGGTGAGCACGCACGTCCCGCCCTTGCGGGTGAGCTGCAGCGCGTCGCGGACGTCGGCGGCGGTGATCAGCGAAGGCGAGACCACGACGGCGTCGGCCATGACGCCGTAGGTCAAGTCCCGCACCATGTCCTGCGCCTCGGCGATCGTGGCCGCGCTGTGGGTGGCCCCGAACTGCAGCGCCGATTTCTGCTTGAACTCCACCGGGTCCACGGCGACGATCTGAGCGGCGCCGCTGATCCGCGCGCCCTGGATCGCGCCAGTCCCGATCCCGCCCGCACCGATGACCACGACGGTGTCCCCGCCGCGTACACCGGCACGGTTGGCGGCCGAACCATAACCGGTCGGAATGGCGCATGACAGCAACGCGCTCGGAGCCAGCGGCAGGGTCGGCTCGATTTTCACCAGCGAATTCGTCGACACCACAGTGTGTTCGGCGAATGCCCCGACCTTCGCCAGATGCCCCAGTGGCCGGCCGTCGGCGGTGTGATGACGGAAGGTGCCGTCGGTGGGCATCCCCGGGGTGAGGGTGAAAGCGCCGACGTCGCAGATGTACTCCATGCCGGTCGCGCACCAGCGGCACTGCCCGCACACCGCGACGAACGACATCACCACGTGGTCGCCGGGCGCGAAATCCGTTACCCCCTCGCCTACTTGCCGCACGATGCCCGAGCCCTCGTGGCCGCCGATCGTGGGAAACATCGTCGGCAGGCCGAGCGATCGCATCACCTCGTTGGGCGCCGACATGTCGCCTTTGAGGATGTGGTCGTCGGAGTGGCACAGCCCGGCCGCCGCCATCTCGACCAGCACTTCGCCGGCCCGGGGTGGGTCGAGCTCGAATTCCTCGACCGACCACGGCCCGCCGACGTCGTGGAGGAGCGCTCCTCTAGTTTTCAAGCGGCCTCCTCATGCGACCGGGGAGAAGGTGACCGGAAGCTTGTTGGGGGAGCGGAAGGTGAGCCCGACGATCTTGGACTCCTGGCCGGTCCCGTCGTCGGCCACGAAGGTCAGATCCTTGACGCGATCGAACAGGCTGTTCAGCATCACCTGCGTCTCGAGGCGGGCGAGATGCATGCCGAGGCACATGTGGATGCCGCCGGCGAATGCGATGTGCGCCTGGCGCGGCCGGCGGATGTCGAAGGTATTCGGGTCGGTCCAGCGGCTCTCGTCGCGGTTGGCCGATCCCATGCACATGTCGATCTGCGCGTCGGCCGGGATTGTCTTGCCGCCGATCTCGACCTCTTCGGTCGTGGTCCGCATGACCATGGTCAGCGGGGTTTCATAGCGCAGGCCCTCCTCGATCGCCATCGGGATCAGCGATCGGTCCCGGTAGACGAGCGCCAGCTGCTCCGGGTGGGTCAGCAACAAGTAGAGCAGGTTGCCCGACGAGCGGTAGGTGGTCTCCAGCCCGGCAGGCAGCAGCAGCCGCAGGAACGCGATGATGGCCTCGTCGGAAAGCTTCTCGCCGTCGATCTCGGCGGCCACCAGGTCCCCGATGATGTCATCGGTGCGTTTGCGCCGCCGCTGCTCGACCTGATCGAGGAAGTAGCCGTGCAACTCCGCTGCGGCGTTGAGCCCGGCCACGATGTCGGTCGGGATGGAGATGAGGTCGAGGGACAACCGCCGGAAGAGGTCGAGGTCCTCAGGGGGCAGGCCGAGGAGCGTGGAGATGATCCGGGTGGGGAACTCGAACGTCACCGCCTTGACGAGGTCCGCCTGGCCGTCGTTCTTGATTTCGTCGACCAGTTGGTCGCATACCGGCCCGATGACCGACGGTTCCCAGCGTTCCAGCGCGGTGGCGCGGAAGGCCTTGGCCACCAGGTTGCGGTGGTCGTGGTGTTCCTTGCCGCCCATCGCCAGGATGGTGTGGCCCATCACCAAACCGATCGTCTCGTCGTACTTGTGGGAGCTGAAGATCCGGTCGTCGCGGAAGGCCTGAAACAGGGGGTCGTAACCGAACAGCACCCACTCGTCTTTCGGTCGCAGCTCTTCCGGCATCTGCGAGTGGTCGGCCAGGGCGCCGTGCCAAACCGGGTCCGTATGCCTCATGTACTCGAAGAACGGGTACGGGCTGGTTTCACCGGTGAAGTCGAGCGTGACGGGCTGGTTGGCGGGGTCGGTGCTGAGCGTCATTCAGCGCTCCTCCTGAGCAGCCGGTAAGCGGATTGGTACGCTGGGAATTTAGCTATCATAGTATAAATAGCAAGTAAGCCCAACGGGCTTGTCGTGGTTACCGTAACGGGCACAGTATTGATGCTGCGTGGCGTCGAAGGCGGTGATGCAAATGCCGGAGCGACGATTCGTGTGCGCACTGGACGACCTGCCGCCCGGCCAGATGAAGCTGGTCGACGTCGGCAAGTTCGGCGTCGGCGTGTACAACGTGCGGGGCGAGCTGTACGCGATCGTCAATTACTGCTCGCACGAGGGCGCCCCGCTTTGCCTGGGTCTGATCGGTGGCACCAATGAGTTCGCCCCGGACGAACCCGGCGGCCTGCGCCGTGTCCGCGACGGTCAAATTGTCCGATGCCCTTGGCACAACTGGGAATTCGACATCACCACCGGACAAAACCTCGCCGATCCGACGCGCCGCGTCCGTACCTACCCGGTTGACGTCACCGACGGGGAGGTGTTCTTGACCGCATGAGCCCCATGATCATCGACGCCAACGTGCAACCGCATTTCCGCTACAACGCGGAGATACGGCGCTATCTACCTGCCGCTCACCAGTTGCGGTCGATTCCCGACGTCGAACAGCAGTGGTACCAAGCGCCCGGCGGCGACTACCGGCAAGACCTCTACGGTGACCACTACCCGGGATCGGATCCCGAGACCGTCAGCCGGCACCTCTTCGAGCGCGGTGTCGAGTACGCCATCCTCAACCCGCTGACCCGGGGCAACATCGCCGACTACCTGCTCAACAGCCGCATCTGTGCTGCGGTCAACGATTGGCTGCTCGACCGCTGGCTCGAGCCCGACCCCGCGGATCGGTTCCGGGGCACCATCCGCGTCAACCCGGAAGACCCCAGGGGCGCCGTCGCGGAGATCGAGCGGTTGGCCGACCACCCCAAGCTGGTACAGGTCGGCGTCCCGATGCAGTCGCGCGAACCGTACGGCAAACCGATGTTCGAGCCGATCTGGGAGGCCGCCGCCGCCCATGGGCTGCCGGTGGCGGTGCACATCAACGGCGGCAACGGCGTCGACTATCCGCCCACCTTCGCCGGACACGCCCACACCTATCCGGGCTATGCGGCGTTCATGCCGCTGAACTACTTCGTGCACCTGGCCACCCTCATCGTCGAGGGCGTGTTCGGCAGGCATCCCGGCCTCAAGTTCGTCTTCGCCGACGGCGGCTACGACATCCTCACCCCGTTGATCTGGCGGCTCGACACCTTCTGGGTTTCGATGCGGGATCAGACCCCGTGGGTGGACCGCTACCCGAGCGAATACCTGCCCGGCCACGTTCGGTTCTGCTCCTCGGCGTTCGACGGGCCGACCGATGCCACCGACACGCAGCGCTGGATTGAATTCACCGGGAAGTCCGACCTGCTGATGTATGGGTCGGCCTACCCCCACTGGTCCACCTCGCCACCCGAGAGCGTTGCCGACGGCCTCGACGCCGCGCAGCGAGACAAGGTGCTGTGGCGCAACGCCAGCGAGCTCTACGGATTGAAGGAGCGTGTCCGATGACGACGATCGAGCGGATCGACTCCGCAACGGGTCGAGAAGACGAAATAGCGGTCACCATCGTCGACACCGATGTGCACCCGCTGCCCGTCTCGACCGAGGTGCTCAAGTCATACGCGGCGGCCGAATGGGTGGACAAGATCTGGCCGACCGGCAACGCGGTCGCCCCGGTGCCGCATTTCTACGACACACCCGATTCGTACAAGACGATGTCGCTGCGACTGGACGCCGCCCCGCCCGACGGGGGCGTCGCGGGCAGCGACCCGGAATTCGCCGCCAAGCAGCTGCTGCTCGATGCCGGTGTCAGCATCGCGACCCTCGAGCCGATGTGCGACGCCCAGCTGCCGCAAGCCGAACACGCGCTGAAGTCCGCCTACAACGACTGGCTCGCCGACGTCTGGCTCGACAAGAACAACCGGCACGGCCGTTGGCGCGGATCGATCAGCGTCAGCGCGCAGACGCCCGAGCGCGCGGCGCGCGAGGTCGAGCGCTGGGCGGGCCACCCGTACATGGCCCAGGTGCTGATGACGCCCCAGACTCGTGGGATCCCCTTCGGCAACCCGCATTTCGACCCGCTGTACGAAGCCGCGGCCCGCAACGGATTCCCGGTGGCGACGCACCTGATGGGGCAGACGCCCTTCGAACTGATCCCGCTGTATCCGGTTGGCAATCCGGCACATTGGCACGACTTCTTCGCCTCCTGGCCGCTGCTGTACGTCTCGCACCTGATGAGCCTGGTGTTCGACGGCGCGTTCGACCGTCACCCCGACCTGCGGGTGGTGTTCGTCGAAGGCGGCTTCACCTGGGCCATGCCGGTCATGTCGCGGATGGACCGCATCTGGGAGGCCCGCCGCGGCGACCTGCCACACGTGCGCCGGCGCCCGTCGGATTATGTGCGCGAACATGTTCGGTTCACCACCCAGCCGCTGGAAGACACCGACACCGTGCAGTTCCGCGAGTACCTCGAGATGATGGACATGGGCGACAACCTGATGTTCTCGACGGACTACCCACACTGGAGCTACGACGCGCCGTCCTACGCGATCAACCGATTCCCGGCCGACCAGCGCGAGCGGATCATGCGCGGCAACGCGACCGCCCTCTATGGGCTGCCGGCGACGGTCAAGGCGCTTCCCGGGGAACGCTGAGTCGGGGCCCATGGCCGGGGCTCCGGCGACAAGCGCCTCGTCTTTCACCACACCTGATCACAGGTCTACCTTGAAGAGGGTTTCCGGCACGTCCCGCGCCGGGATCCGACGAGCCCGCATGGTGAGCCCGGAAGCGGAGAGGGTATGACACAAACGAATCTGACGCGCCCGCAGGGCCTTACCCGGATCGACCCCGTGCTCCGGGAGGCCGCCACCGCACTGGGCGTCGTCGAATTCCGCGCCGGGACGCTGCCCGCCGAACGCGAACACGCCGGCCGACTCGCCGCCGAGCGCGCCGCGGACGTCGACACCGCCGATGTCGCCATCGAGACCCGCACCATCGCCGGCCCGGGCGGCCACCAGCTGAATCTTCGTCTCTACCGGGGGCCCAACCTGGATCGGGCCGAGTCGGGCTCGCCGCTCGTCCTGTACGCCCACGGCGGAGCCTTCGTGACCGGAAATCTGGACACCGATCACGCGCAGTGCGTGGAGTTGGCCAGGGCAGGCGGTTGCCTGTTGATTTCGGTCGACTACCGGCTCGCCCCGGAGCACCCCTGCCCGGCGGCGTTGGACGACGTCGAGGCCGGCTTCTACTACGCCATCCGGAATTGCGCGGACCTGAACGTGGACGTCAACCGCATCGCGGTGATGGGCCGCGACGCGGGCGCGGCCCTGGTCGCGGGCCTGAGCCAGCGCATGTTCGATGACGAAGGCCCCCAGATCCTGGTGCAGATCCTGCACCAGCCGATGCTCGACTCCGACGCCACCCAGTCGCGGCGTGAGTTTCAGCGCACCCCGGGTCTCAACGGGCCTGCGGTGAGCCGGGCATGGGGGCACTACCTTGGGCACGCCAGCGCCAACGGTCAGCACGTGCCCGCGCACCGGGCGAACCTCGAGGGCCTACCGCCCACCTTCATCAGCTGTGCGGAGATCGATCCGTGCCGCGACGAGGCCATCGATTACGCGAACAGGCTGTTGCACGCCTACGTGCACACGGAATTGCACGTGATCGCAGCGGCATTCAATGGGTTCGACTCGATGGTTCCCGATTGGGTTGTTTCGCAGGAGAACCGGGCCCTGCACGCCCGCTCGCTGCGCCGTGTGTTCGCCATGTAGCGGTGCACTATCGAGGGGACTCCGGTAGCTCTTACCGTAGCGCCCGTTGCTAACATCGAAACGCCAGCGAATCCTCCACGAGAGGCAGCATGACGACACTCGACTCTCCCGAAAAGACGCTGTTCACCTCGACGACCCAAGCCTTCCTGGAAAAGGAAGCGCCGCTGCGCCGCGTGCGCGAGTTGCAGGCCGCGGGGGAGTCCTTCGATCCGGCTTGGTGGCTGCGCGCCGCGGAGCTCGGCTGGACCAGCCTGCTGGTGCCCGAGGAATTGGGCGGCGGCAGCATTACGGAGAGCGGTTTGGCGGATCTGGCGCTGGTCGCCGAACAGCTCGGGAAGACGGTGGCGCCGGGACCCTTGTATCCGGTTAGCGCCGTGCTGGCCGCGCTCGTCGGGTGCGCGGACCGGCAGCCCCACCTCGCGACCATCGATGCGTTGATGTCCGGCGAAACCGTGGCGTCGTGGGCGGTTTCGGAGCCCGGCCGCGGATGGGCGCCGCTGGACCCCTCGGTGACGGCCACCCCCACCGATTCCGGCTACCGGATTGACGGCACCAAGGACCGGGTCGAGGCGGGCGCGCAGAGCGCGGTGCTGCTGGTGGTGGCGCGTTGCGGTGACGGGGTGCGCCAGTTCCTGGTCCCGACCGATGCGCCCGGCGTCACGGTGGTCCCGCAGCAGTCGGTGGACATGGTCAAGCAATACGCCAGGGTGCGGTTCGACGGCGTGGTGGTGGAGCGATCCGCGGCCGTGGGCACCGCCGCCGAGACGGCCGCGCTCGTCGACCGGCAGGGCCAAATCGCCCAGGTCCTGCAGTGCGCCGAGGTGGTCGGGATCCTGCAGACAGTGTTCGACCTGACCGTGCAGTGGGCGCTGGATCGGCACACCTTCGGGCGCCCGTTGGCGTCCTATCAAGCCCTCAAGCACAAGTTCGCCGACATGAAGCTGTGGCTCGAAGCCTGCCGCGCCACTACGGCCGCGGCGGTCGCCGACGTCGCGGCGAACTCGCCAGAGGCGGGGCTGTCTGCCAGCATCGCCAAGTCCTACGTGGGTGAGATGGCCGGCCAGATCGTTCAGGCCTGCGTGCAGATGCACGGCGGCATCGGCGTCACCTGGGAACACGACCTGCACCTCTACTTGCGTCGGGTCACGTTGTACCGCTCCATGTTCGGGACGCCCGAGGAACACAACCTGCGGGTGTACGAGCACGAGAAGGCGGGGCGTTCGGACCCATGACGACCGAATCCGTTGCCGACTTCGCGGCCCGGGCCAGGGCATGGCTGGCGGACAATATGCCCCCCATCGATCCCGAGTCACCCCCGCCCGCCCCGCGCGACGACGAGCGATCCTGGCTTCGGGCTCGGGAACTCCAAAAGCGCTTGTACGAAGGAGGATTCGCGGGGATCTGCTTTCCCCGCGAGTACGGTGGACTCGGACTCGACTACGAGTATCAGAAGGCCTTCGACGCCGAATCCCTCACCTACGAAATGCCGCTGATCCTCAACACCCCCACGTTCACCATCTGCTGTGCCACACTGCTCGACACCGGCAGCGAGGAGCAAAAGAAGCGCCACATCGCCGCGGCGCTGCGCGGTGACGAAGTGCTGGTTCAGTTGCTGTCCGAGCCCAGCGGCGGGTCCGACCTGGCCGGCGTCATCACCCGGGCCGATCGTCAGGGCGACCGCTGGATACTCAACGGCGCCAAGACGTGGAGCACCAGCGCGTTCGCCGCCGACTACGGGCTGTGTCTGGCCCGCACCAATTGGGACGTCCCCAAGCACGAGGGCTTGACCATGTTCCTGGTGCCCATCGCGCACCCGGGAATCACCTTGCGCCGCATCACGATGCTGAGCGGTTCCACCGAATTCTGCGAGGAGTTCCTCGACGGGGTGGACGTCGGCGACGACGCCGTCGTCGGCGAGGTCGACGGCGGCTGGGCGGTGGCGTCGAGGCAGCTGTACCACGAGCGCCGGGCGGTGGGGCAGGGGTCCGAGTTCGCCAGCGGCAGCGGCAGCGAGGGCGGCCACACGATTCCCGTCGACTACGTGAGCCTGATCGAAAAGACGGGCCAGGCCGGTAACGAACGCGTCGAGCAGTTGGCCGGCCGCGCGCTGGTGCAGCGCGCGGTGGCCGAGCAGCTGATCGGCCACGTTTACCGGAGCGTCCGAGACGGCACCCTGCCGCCGGCCGGCGGCACACTCATCAGGCTGTTCCACGCCGAGACGGTGTTCGTGAACGTCGACACCGCCATGGCGATCGCCGGCAGCGCCGGCGTTGTCGGGGAACCCGGCGAAGGCCTGGAAACCGGGCTGCGCTACCTGTCCCGCCAGACCGTGGCGATGGGCGGTGGCACCACGGAGATGGCCCGCAACGTCATCGGCGAGCGGGTGCTGGGGTTCCCGCGGGAGTTCGCTGCCGACCGCGGTGTGCCGTTCAAGCAGGTGCGGCACGGCCAGCGGTCCGACCGCCCCTAGCCCTCCGCGACGAGATTCTCGGCGAGCCCTCCGGCGACGGGGAGCTGCACCAGCGACAAGACATGGTGCGCGGGGCTTCCCGGCGGGGCCACCAGAACGTACTCGCTGCCCTGCCGCTGCGCGCGGTCGCGGGCGGCGGCCAGCGCGCTGACACCGGCCGATCCGAGGTGGGTCACGGCGCTGAGATCGATCGTCAACGGCGCTACGCCGGAACGGCTTTCGACCGCGATCTGTCGATCCAGCGTGGATGCCGTGGTGGAGTCCACGTCGCCGCTGACCGCGATGCGGCCCGGTTCGGTGACCAAGGAGACGAACTCGGAGTCGACCGACTTCGGCCGATCTCCCCGGCTGACAAGCGTGTCGGTGACGAAATTGGCCGGTCGCGACAGGCGGTGCGTCAAGCTGGCGGTGGTACCGCCGGGCCCGTGACTGACGTGCGCGTGGGACACCAGGGCCTCGGCCATGGCAAGGCCGCGGCCGCGGCCCTGCTCGCCTTCCCGGTGATCCTTCCACTGCCCGTGGTCGATGACCGACGCATACAGGTTGCCGTCGCCGGACAGCGATGCATCGAGGACGATCCCGTCGGAAACCTCTGCGCCGTAACCGTGTTCGACCGCGTTCTCGACGAATTCCGAGACCGCGTGCACGATGTCGGAAATGTCGTCGGGGGAGGCGCCGACGTCGGAGAGCCATTGACGCAGGCGGCCGCGGACCGCGCGGGCGGCCTGAATCGTCGCGTCCACCGTCATCTGCAGCGGAGGCGGCGGCGTCCGCCGTTGCGCGGCGAGCAGTGTGATGTCGTCGTTGTAGCCGGTCGGGCGCAGCAGCAGTTCCAAAGTCTCCGAACAGATCCGGTCGATGGGCCGCGCCGACGACTCGATGACGAACCCGCCCTGACCGCCGGCGATGTTCGCGGCCAGGTCGGCGAATTCGGCGGTGCTGGCCATCAGCGGCCGGCCGGGGCGCTCGATCAGGCCATCGGTGTAGAGCATGACCGCGTCGCCCACGTCGAGGAACTCCGTGCGCACCGGGAAACCCGTGCCGCTGCCGAGCGGGCCGCCGCCGGACGGCTCGAGGTAGCGCGCGTCGGCCTCCGCCTTGACCAGCAATGGCGGAGGGTGCCCGGCGGTGCAGTACTGGAATTCGCCGGTGCCGAAGTCGAGCGACCCCACGCACACGGTGGCCGACCTGGACCCGGGCACATGCTCGTGGAAGCGGTCGACGGCCGCCAGCGCCTCGGCGACCGGATACCCCGCCAGGAGTTGCATCCGCAGCGCGGTGCGCAACTGCGACATGACCGCGGCCGCCTCGACGCCATGGCCGACGACGTCGCCGACGATGAGAACCAGTCGATCCCCAAGGGGGATCGCATCGAACCAGTCGCCGCCGGCGGCGGTGTCCTGCGCGGCGACCAGGTACTCGGCGGCCACGTCCGCACCGGGAACGACGGGCACCGACGGGGCCAGCAGCGCCTGCTGCATGACGGTGGCCGAGTCGCGGACGTTGCGGTACCGCTCGGACAACTCCGCCATGCGGGACTCGGCGGCCAGTCGCGCCTGCACCCGGTCGGTGACGTCGACGAAGGCGAGTTGCACCCCCTCGATCGAGCCGTCGTCGGCGCGCCGCGCGGTGACGATGAAGTCGAAGAAGTGTTCCTGCGCCGTCCCGGAGCCCTCGAAGTCCGCCTGCACGCGCCACTCGGTTCCCGACTGGGGTTCGCCCGTTTGATACACCCGGTCGAACATCTGCAGGATTTGCTGACTCTCCAGCTCCGGATAGACCTCGCGCACCAGGAGCCCGATGCTGTCGACCGGGGGACTCAGGGCCCGGTAGGCGGCGTTGACCGCGACGAATCGGTGGTCGGGCCCCTCCAGGCCGACCAACAGCGCGGGGACATTCTCGAAAATGCGGCGCACGTCGTCGGCCGCACCCACGGTCTTGTCCCAGTTTCTCTGGGCCGCCATCGGCCGTCCCTCCTACGGACCCTTCCTCGGACCGAGTCCCGCAAGCTGGCCCAAAAGCGCTGAGCACTGGCCAGGCACAGACATCAAGACTAGCAATGGCGGCCCCGTGCCCGGTGCAACGGTTTTCCTAGCGTGGCGTGCGGCTCTTCGGTGTCCCGGCGCGGGTCGAGTGATTAAACCAGGCTTGTTTGTATTTACTCGGCGCGGGTATCACGCGCCCATGGTCAATGTCGGCCCAGGGCGGTTGATCTCGTTCTGGCGGAGCATCTGGTCCTCATCGGTGCTCACCTTCAACGGTTGGGTCGCCTTCAACCTGCCGCGGACGGTGACCGCGCTGGGCGCTGCCCTGCTGGGCGGCCTGGTGGCCCTGCATGCCTACGTCTTCGCCACGCTTTCGCCGGCGCCCTGGTACTTCGCCGTCTACGCGGGCCTGGTGGTGGTCGGTTGCCTGTCGGCGATGACGGCGATGGTGTTCGCCCTCAAACCGCGTGTGCCTGCGGCGGGCTGGTACCTCGGGAGTCTGCTCTGCCTGGCCTTTCTCGCCGTCTACCTGATCAGCCGATGGGTCACCCTCGGCGGGCTGGACGCGGTGACGGGCCGATGGGACTTCACCCCGGGCACATTCGCTTTCGCGCTCGCCGCAGCCTTCGTTGCGGTGCACGCGACCGTGCTCTCGGGAGTCAACGTGGCCTACCCGCAACGGCAACAGTGGTACGACTGACTGGAGCTCAGGCATGACGACGCTCGACTATCCGGTGTGGCTGCGGGTCGACCATTGGCTCAACGTCTTGTTCGTCACGCTGATCATCCGCAGCGGCATCGAGATCCTCAGCACCCACCCCAAGTTGTATTGGCACGACGACAGCAAACCGGGCAGCGAATGGGCGCGTTTCACCCGCAAAGTCATGCCGCGGCACCGGCTATACGACACCCTCGACGAAGAAGAGTCCTACAGCTCACTGGTCGCGCTTCCCGGTCACAACAAATTGGGCATGGGACGCCATTGGCACTTCTTCTCGGTGATCGGCTGGATTCTGCTCGGACTGTCGTACTACGTCCTGCTTTTCGCGACCGGTCAATGGCACCGGTACTGGCCCTATTCATGGTCGATCTTTCCCGAAGCCGTCGACGACATCGTCACCTACCTGTCCTTCAACCTGCCGCCGCTGTTGCCCGGCGAGCCGTTGGACGCCATTCAGAAGCTGACCTATGCCGGCGTCGTTTTCCTCCTGGCGCCATTCCAAATCCTGACCGGGGCGGCGCAGTCACCGGCGATCGAGGCGCGCTTTCCGTGGTACGTGCGGATGTGGGGCGGCCGGCAGTGGGCGCGGAGCCTGCATTTCCTGGGATTGCTGGCCTTCGTCGTCTTCATCGTCATCCATCTCTCGATGATCTTCTTTTGGGGCTGGGGTCAACTGACGGCGTCGATGATCTTCGGATCCGTGCGCAACGTGTACTGGGCCACCGCGCTGTCGTTCGTCATCATCGGAGCGATCATCGCCGTCCACATCGCGGCCACGAAGTGGAGCCTCCGCAATCCCACCCAAGTGCAAAGCGTCCTCGGCGGCGTGGTCACCCGGGTTCGGCTGCTCCTGCTGCGCCCGCTGAATTCGCGGCAGGACTACCCGGCCCGCAAGCTGACCGAAGATCACCGAGTGAACGGAAAGCCGCCCGCCAGTACCGAATACAAGGTGATGGCGGTCCACAATTTCGTCGATTGGCGGCTAGCGGTCGGCGGCCTCGTGGAGAATCCGGTGACCCTCGACCTGGCCGCGCTGCGGGCGCTCGCCGAGCGGCAGACGCAGCGGACGATGCACAACTGTGTGCAGGGTTGGACCAGTATCGGCGAGTGGAGCGGGATCTCGCTGGCTGCGCTGGCGGATCTCGTTAAGCCGTTGCCGCAGGCCAAATACATCTGCTTTCTCAGCATGCAGGACACCGGGCGTGACGAACCGGCGGCAGAGACTCCCGGGGGCCAGTTCTACGAGGTGATGGACCTCGAATTGGCCTACAAGCCGCAGACACTGCTGGCATACGAGATGAACGGCCGGCCGTTGCCCATCAAACACGGCGCCCCTCTGCGGTTGCGGGTGGAGACACAGGTGGGATTCAAGATGGTCAAGTGGATCAACGGGATCGAGTTCATCAACGACTATTCCGGCATCGGTCACGGCCTGGGTGGCTGGCGCGAGGACCACGTGCACTACGACAAGGACGTGGAGATCTGAGGTGACCGACCACGACCCGACGGTGCGGCCGGAGCTCATCGAGCTGAATTCGGCTGCGCGGCATCGCGTGCTGGAATGCATCGACGCCAAGGGTGGCCACTGCGAGCGGTGCGGTGGCACCGCCTTCGACGTCGGCCGCGCGCTATACCTCGGATTCCTGTTCTTGAACGAGGACGACGATGCCTACATGGTGGCGCTGACATGTCGCAATCCGGAGTGTGCCAAACCGCGCACTGGGATCGTGTTGCCGGACAAGGAGTTTCTCAGCTACGGCGCATCGGGGAACGCGACCGCATCCTGAGACGACGATGCGTCTTCGTCGTCGCGGCCCTGTCGTCCGACAGGACGGGGCGCGGAAGTCCCAACCGCTCGGCACTTTCGGAGACCCTGCGGAGGTCAGCGCACAGCGACTCGAATCGGTGCCGGTCCGCATCATCGAGCAGACCGAGGGAGCTGTAGTGGACCAGTCGGGGCAGCCGGCCCGCCAGCACAGCGCCCCACCGGACGCTGAAGTCGTAGACCTCGCCGTCCTCGACCAGATCCTTTCGTCCCAGCGCTTCGAGTGCCTGAATCTGGGCGGCGAGTAGTTCGACATCGGTGTCGATGGTCACCGGCGCCCGGCCTTCCGATGCCACACTCATCTGTCCTCCCATCGTCGCGGCCGCCGAACGTGCGCCAGTCTGGCGAATACCCAGCGACAGTCGTTTACACGCGGCGTCCGCGGGTATTGCCGGTCGCGGGGCGGTCCCCGGACCGCAACGACCATGCGCGCAAGGAGGACTGCCATGAGTGAGCCCGGCGGGATCATCGAACTTTGGGCTAAGGGCCTCGGTGTCGATCGTCAACGCGCCCTGGTCCTCGCCCGGCGCGGCCGCGTCTCGTAATTGCAGTGCGAGCAGGCGGCGGCGATGAGTGACCTACTGCTGCAGTTCTACAGCGGGTGGCGGCCAGCGGCCTACGCGGCACTCAAGGCGCTCGCGTTATTCGTCACCGCCGCAGCCGCTTTCCGGCTCATGCTGCGGCGCACGATCGCTGAGTTCACGCCGTTCGATTGGGTCACCGCAGTCGCCGTCGGCGCCATTGTCGGGCGCACCGCGACGGCGGCCGACACTTCGTGGCTTACCGGGGTCGCCGCCCTGCTCACCCTGATCGGCGCCCACGACCTCGTTGCGCGGCTGCGCTTCAAGCCCTGGGTGCGCCGCCTCGTGGATCCACCGGTTCGGGTGCTGATCAGCGACGGCGAAGTGGACGAAAAGAACCTCAAGCGCTGCAGGCTAACTCGGGGAGACCTGGACGCGATACTGCGCCAACACGGTCACCGAACGCCCGCCCACGTCCGCCTCGCCTTATTCGAAACCAAGGGTGTGGTTTCCGTCATCGCCGACGGCGATTCCGCCGAGTGACCGGTCAGGCCGAGACGGGCTTCTTCGCCGGTGCGGAGACCTTCATCAGCTTCATCAGGTTGCCACCCATGATCTTGGCGATGTCCGCCTCGTCGAAGTCGGTCAGCTCGTCGACGAAGGAGATGGGGTCCTTCAGGCCTTCGGGGTGCGGCCAGTCGGAGCCGAACAACACCCGGTCGGTGCCCACCATCTTGACGATCTCGGTGAACCGGTCCTCCCAGAACGGGGTGATGTAGACGCAACGCTTGAACGCCTCGATCGGGTTCTCGCTGAACGACTGCGGCATCTTCTTGTAGACGCCCTTGAGGCCCTTGAACAGGTCCGGCACCCAGTCGGCGCCGTTCTCGATCGACAGGATCCGCAGCTCGGGGTTGCGGGACAGCGCGCCGTGACACACCAGCGCACCCATGGCGTCGATGATCGGCCGGTGACCCATCACGAGGCTGCGGAACGGGGTCGGCTTGAACGGCAGGAACTCGTCGCCGGGCTCCCACACGTTCGCGAACTCCGAATAGCCGCTGTCCGAGGCGTGCATCGAGACGGGGATCTCGGCCTTGATGCAGGCCTGCCAGAACGGGTCGAACTCTTCGAGCCCGAACGACCGGCTGCCCTTGTAGCCGGGCACCGGCGCCGGGCGCACCAGGACGGTGCGGGCGCCGCGCTCGAGGCACCATTCGAGTTCTTCGAGCGCGCGCTCGACGATCGGCAGCGTGATCACCGGGGTGGCGAAGATGCGGTCCTGGTAGTTGAACGACCACTGCTCGTACATCCATTGGTTCAGCGCGTGGATGACGTCGTGGGTCATCTCGGGGTCGTCCTTCATGCGCTCCTCGACGAGGCTGGCCAGCGTCGGGAACATCAGGGCGTAGTCGATGCCCAGCTCGTCCATGACCTCCAGCCGCGCGCCGGGCTCGCGGAAGGCGGGGATGGCCTTCATCGGCTCGCCGAGGATCTCGCGATAGCTCTTGCCCTGCGCGCCGTTGCGGAAGTAATCCTCCTGGGCGCCCGGCTTGGCGACGACCTCGAACGTCGGGTTGGGGATGTACTCGCTGATGTGGCCGCGCACCACGATCTTGGTGCGGCCACGCACCTGGACGTAGTCGATGACGCGTTTGCGGTTCTCCGGCAGGAACTTGGTCAGGGCCTCCTGCGGCTCGTACATGTGGTTGTCGGCGTCGAACACGGGGAAGGAAAGTTCGCGAGACGGCATGGCGATCTCCTCGGGGCAAATCTGGGGTTCTCAGTAGGTGGTAATGACGTTACCACTCATGAGGGCCTTGCGTGTAGCGCCCATTGGGCCCGGTCGTCGCCGGCGTGACGCCCGATGACGCCGGCTAGGTGCCCGGCCAGGTGGGGATCTCCGGTGTTTTTCCGTCGATGACGGCGAAGTTCACGGTCGCCGTCGCGAGGAGCTCGTCGTCCGCCTCGCCGTAGATGTCGACCTGCATCACCATCGCCCGCCGGCCGGATCGCAGCATCCGGGGCACCGCGAACGCCAAGCCCTGCCGGATCGGGCGAAGGTAGCGAACGAAGAGGTCCGCCGTGGTCATCGTGGTGCCCGGCGTCAGGTATTCGAGGCCGAACTGCCCGCCTGCCACGTCGACGAGCGTCGCGATCAGGCCGCCCTGCAACGCGCCCGAGGTGTTGACGACGGCGGGACTGACCGGCATCGTCATCGCGAATTCACCGTCGCGGGTTCCCGGCCGCAGGCCGATCTGGGCGAACAGCTCGGACAGCGACAGCTGGTTCGACTCCTCGCTGTCCCGGATGCCCAGGGCGCGACTGCAGAACTCGTAGAGGTGCCCGACGTCGACCGGCGTCCCGTTCAATTCCGCACCCAGCCAATGCAATCGCTGCGCGCCCATCACCGTCTGCATCACGATGGCGGCCGACGCCGCGACGTCCAGTCCCGGGTTGAACACGCCCTCGGTGATGCCCTGCCCCACGATGTCGCGGATCAGGCGATGCAAAGGGGAGAGGACCCGCGCGTAATCGCGGGGGCGGGTCTCGGCCAGGTGCTGGTTATAGAGGGTCAAGGCGCGATTGAGGCTGTCTTGTGTGCTTGATTCCGGTTGCTGGCTGATGCGGTCGATCACCAGCTTGAGCGCCGCGGTGCTGTCCAGCCCCTCGGTCTCGGCGCGCCAGGCCTGGACCGATTGGGCGATGGTCCGGTCGAACAGTGCCAGCAGCAATTCGTCCTTGCTGCTGAAATGCTGGTAGAAGGCGCGCAGCGACGTCTTGGACCGGCCGACGACCTCCTGCACCGTGAAGTCGGTGCGGCCGGTTTCGCCCAAGATTTCGACGGCCGTCTTGATGAAGCGGTCGCCGCGGGTCACTTCGCCGTCGTCGCCAAGGTCGGCCATGAGCGCTTCGTCCCCTTCCTCGGCGCGCTGCTCGCGCTATGAGAATGAGGTTACCGCGCCTCCCGGCCGATGTGCGCTCACGCCCTGGGGCAGAAGATTCCGAGTATCTGCTGGCAGTTGTCTTTGTTGATGAGGGCCGGCGGTGGTGGCGGCTTCGGCGGCGGGTTGTCCCCGTCCCAGATCATGCTCGAGACGTTGCCCATCCCGGGCCAGAGGTAGTAGTAGGTGTGGCACACGTTCATGTCCCAGCCCCGAAAAGGGTCGGTGACGTGGTTGCCGGTGGCCGGCAGGGGTTGCCCCGGGCACCATTGATGCGCAGGGCCCCAATCCGGATTGTCGGCCTGGGCGGGGCCCGCGGCGAGCCCGGTCGCGGTGACCGCCAGGCCACCCGAAAGCAGTGCGCCGGCGATGAGCTTCTTCAGGGTGCGGATGGTGTCCACGACGTTCCTTTCGCTTGATTGGCGAAAGTCTTGCCTCCGGTTCCGGTTACCGATCCCAATTACGGCGCAACAATGTCGACACGGTCGGCGTCCCGGACAGGCCCTAATGTTGTGACCGTGTTGACAAAACCGCTGACCGCCGCGGCGGCCGTGCTGGCCGCATGCACGCCGACGTTCGCCCCGCCGGCCGCCGCCGACCAGGACAACTACGTGGCCTTCCTGTCGCCGTCGCGCAACATCAGCTGCGAGATCGACTACCAGCGCCACGGCATCCCCGACGAGGCGTTCTGCTTCAGCATCTCCCCGCCGCAGTCGGTGACCATGGACCCCGCCGGCGTCCTGTCCCGCTGCACCGGCGAAAGCTGTCTGGCCAACCCGCCGGAAGGCACGCCGAGCCTCGGCTACGGGAAGACGGCTGGAGCCGGGCCGTTCAGCTGCCGGTCGGAGACGGACGGCGTGACGTGCACTGTGAGCTCGGGTCGCGGCTTCACCATATCCAACGCAGGGATTGCCGCCGTAGGCTGACTTTGGCCTTCAGCCGCCACGGGCCTCGATCATCGCCGAGCGATTCACCTTGGTCGCCGCGGTGCGGGGAATCGCGTCGACGAACTCCACGGTCTTGGGCGCCTTGTAGTGGGCGAGCCGGCTCTTCGCGTACTCGATCACCTGTTCTTCGCTGAGCACCGCGCCGTCGGCCGGCTGCACCACCGCGTGCACCCGGCGACCCCACTGCGGGTCGGTGAGTCCGATGACGACGACGTCGGCGATGTCGGGATGACCCGCCAGAGCCGACTCTACTTCCGCCGGAAAGACATTGGCACCGCCGGTGATGATCATGTCGACGCGGCGGTCGACGATGTAGAGATAACCGTCCTCGTCCAGGTAGCCGATGTCGCCGGCGGAGCGAAAGCCGTCTTCGGTGGTCGGTAGCGGCGCCGCGCCGCCGATATAGCGCGACCCCGCGCTCATCGGTGCGCGCAGGTAGATCTCGCCGTGTTCGCCGGGCCCGAGCGGTTTCGTTCCGGCGTCGAGAATCCGGATCTCGGTTTCCCGGAAACCGCGGCCGACGCTACCCGGGTGGGCGAGCCACTCGTCGCCCCGCAATGCGGTGAGCCCGAGGTTCTCGGTCATGCCGTACGCCGACACGATCTGCTGCGGGCTCAGCAGTTCGAACCAGGTGTGCATGAGCGACGGCGGCATGACAGCGGCGCCCTGCAGAATGAACACGATGCTGGACAAGTCGCGCTCCCGGACGTCGGGCCGGGCCGCTATGCGCGCCAGCATTGTGGGCGTGGCCGTGAAATTGGTGATCCGGAAGCGTTCGATGACATCCAAAGCCAGGGCAGCATCGAACTTTTCGAGTATCACCAGATGGTCGCCGGCCAGCAGGAAGAAGAAGGTGGCGAACCCGTTGGTGTGGTACATCGGCGCGGGCACCATGATGGTCTGCGGCTGGGCGACGGGCGTCCAGTTCGACAGGAAGGGCTCGCCGTGTTGGGGGGTCCACAGCGAGGGCGCCAGGCTCAGGATGACTTTCGGTATGCCGGTCGACCCGCTGCTGCAGATGCCGTTGGCGTTGGGGGAGATGGCGTCGGGCAGAGCCTCAGCGGACTCGGCACCGGCCTGGGCATCCAGGCGCCAGCGGCTCACCTCGTCGACGACGACGGCGGGATCGATCACCTCGCGTACCCGATCGCGCTCCCATTCGGGCAGGTCCCAGTGCATGGGAACTGGAACGGCGCCGATCTTCCAGCAGCCCAGTGTGGCCAGGACCAGGTGTATCGAGTTCGGGATCGCCAGGGCGACAAGGGAACCGGTTCCGGCACCTTTTGCGGAAAGCGCGCGGCCCCATTGGTTGGCGCGCGCGTCCAGCTCACCGAACGTCAGCGACTTCGTGGTGCCGTCGAGGGCGACGATGGTTACGCCCGTGTCGTCGCCGCGCTCCTCGGCGAGCTCGGAAAGCTTGGCGCCGAACGGGATTCCGTCCGCTAACGGGTTGGCCGCCCCTTCGGCCGCGATCGGTTCGGTGGCGCTCACGCCGATACCGGCCCGCTGAACAGTGTCTCCAACGAGCCATCCGGGACACCGGGAATCAGTCGCAACGCGAGCGCCTCGGCGCCCAGCGGCAAACGGATCAGCGGTTGCGTGTGACGGTCGAGCACGCTGACGTCGGACTCATCGCAGAAACCCAAGGCGCCGAGCAGCTGATGGGAGGTGCGCAGCACCTGACGCGCGGTGTCGGATGCCTTGAGCCGCAGGACGAGTGCATCAGCCGAGCGGACCGGCAGCGGTAGCGACTCCGGCCGGCAGACGGTGTATTTGGCCAACTCGTGCAGCCCGCGCACGGCGACGGCGGCCTCCGCGACGGCGAACCTGACCGCCTGGAAATCGGCCAGCGGCTTACCGAACTGCACGCGGGCGCGCACATGATCGGTGACGATGTGCAGCGCCTGCTGAACGGATCCCAGAATCCGCCATGATCCCAGCACGAGATGAAGGTTAATGTCGTCGGCGGGGACGATTCCATCGGGTGCGCCGAGGGAAGCGGGCACCAGGAACGGGCCGAGTTTGGCGCTGGTCCGCGACGCCGGCTCCGGGGGGTAGCGGTTGCCGTCCAGGTCGGCGGCGATCCAGTCGCCCGGTAGGTCGCCGTGGTCGATGCGCGGCGCCTCGGGGTTGACCAGGGCCAGGCGGGCGCCGTCGATCGCGAGCAGCTCCTCGACGAGGGGATAGGGCAACACCATCGCGCCGGCGGCCCGGCACAGCACGGCGGCGGCCAGCAGGTCGTCGGGTGCCGACCGCACATCGAGCTCGAACGCACCGACCTCGGTGAGGGCCGCGCGCGCCGCGTCCCGGATGGTGTCGTCGGTCTCGGCGCGCAACGCCGCCTGCGGGCCGCCCAGCCGGGCGAACCGCTTGGCCGCGACCGCGGCGAAGTCGCTGATGTCTTGTGGCAGATCAGTTTTCACCGGTGCTCTCCCAACACGTCGCGGGCCACCAACATCTTCTGCACTTCGATGGTGCCCGACGCCACGGTGGCGGCCTGTGCGTACCGCCAATGGTCTTCGATTGCCCCGTGCAGCGCGGCGCCGCTGCCACTGTCCAGCGCTATCGGGCCCAGCACGTCGAAGAGCAGCTCGGCGACCTGCTGGTCGCACGTCGTGGTGGCGATGCGGGCGGCACTGGCCGCGGCGCCCGCCGCCGGGTCGTCCTGCAACGACACCGCCCGGTAAGCCAGCAACCGGGCCACCCGAAGATCGACGAGCGCCCGGACCCAGCGGGAGCGGAGCGACTCGGGCAGCGTGGACCAGTCGTCCCCGAGCTGGGTGCTCATCCGGTCGAGCAATGATTCGCAGCGCGCGTAGCGGGCGATGCCGACGCGCTCGAATGCCAGCGCCTCGCGCATGACCCGCCAGCCGTCGCCGACCTCGCCGAGGACGTCGCCGGGAAGCGCCTGCACGTCGTCGAGGAACATCTCGTTGAGGTGATGTGGTCCCAGCATCGACCCGATCGGCCGGACGGTAAAGCCGGGGCGGTCCATCGGAATCAGAAAGAGGGTGAGCCGCTTGGGCTTTGGCGCCTCGGGATCGGTGCACGCCGCCAGCACACACCAGGATGCCATCAGCGCATAGGACGTCCACACCTTCTGGCCGGTGATGCGCCAACCGTCCCCGTCCGGCACGGCGCGGGTGCGCAACGAGGCGAGGTCGGTACCGGCCTCGGGCTCGGAGAAGCCCTGGCACCAGATCACATCTCCCGCGGCGATGGCCGCCAGGTGCCTGGCCTTCTGTTCGGCCGTGCCGTAGCGCATCAACGCCGGGCCGACCCAGTTGACCCCCATGTACTGGGGACCACGTGGTTCGTGCTGGGCCCACATCTCCTCGCGCAGCACCGTCTGCTGCCAGACCGAACCCCCGCCGCCGCCATGCTCTTTCGGCCAGGCCAGCGCCAGCAGTCCCTCGGCCGCCAGCAGTTTGCAGAAGGTCTCGGTGGTGGCCAGATCCCGGGGGTTCTCGGTGCAGGCGCCCAAGAAGTCGGCGGGGATGTGGTTGGCCACGAGCTCGCGCAGGTGATTCCGCAGTTGTGCGGCGTCGTCGCCGAGGTCGTAATCCATCGTTGTCATCCCTTCGGCAGCCCGAGCACCCGCTCGGCGATGATGTTGCGCTGGACCTCCGATGTCCCGCCGTAGATGGTCGCGGCAAGCGCGTCCTGGCGTTCGAAGAGCAGATCCGGGTCGCTCAGCGATTGCGTTCCTTGCGCAGCCGCGGCGAGATCCCAAACACGCTGCAAGGTAACGGATCCGAGCAGTTTCATGGAGTCGGCCTCGGGGCTCGGTCGTCCGGCGAGTTCGTTGCCCAGGGCGCGGTACCCGGTGGCCCGCAACGCCTCGGCGTCGGCGAGCAGGGAACCGAGTTCCGCGCAGATGTCCGCGGTCGGCTGCGCGTTGCGCACCGACTCGAGCCCTCGCTTGATCTCGACCCAGTTCATGATCCAGATCATCTGGCGTTCATGGTGCAGCGACGACAGGGCGACGTTCCACCCGCCGTGCAATGGACCCAGCAGGTTGTCCGCAGGCACCTCGACGTCGTCGAGGAAGACCTCGCAGAACGTCTCGTCGGAGATCGACGCCATCCGGATGGGCTCGATCCGCACCCCGGGCGAGTGCAGATCGAGAATCAGGCAGGAAATCCCGCGGTGTTTCGGGGCTTCCGGGTCGGTGCGGGCATACAGTGTGCACCACCGCGATTCATGGGCTTGGGTGGTCCAGATCTTGTGGCCGTTAACCCGGAAGCTGTCCCCATCGCGTTCGGCGCGTGTGCGCAGACCGGCGAAATCCGACCCGGCCTCCGGTTCGGACATGCCCAGCGCCCACCATTCCTCACCGCGCAGCAGCGGGACGAGCAACCGCTCGATCTGCGCCGGGGTGCCGAACTGGCGGATGCCGGGCGCGGCCACGTTGGGACCCGCGATGTTCGGCAGCTTGGGCGCCGAGCGCATCGCCGCCTCGAGCCGAACCTCCATCGCGTCGCGCAGGCCCAGCGATCGACCGCCGTGTTCTTTCGGCCAGGTCGGCTGAATCCATCCGGCCTCGAAGGCCGCCCGCTGGTAATCACGCCGCAGCGGCAGATCCCAGCGGTACTCGCGGTAGTTTTCGTAATAGTCGTTCGGCAGGAAGTCCGTCAGCCAGGCGCCGAATTCTTCGACCACCCCGGTCATGCCGCGCCGCCCGCGAAACGGCGTCCCACTTCGTGGTACAGGGCGCGGCTGTCGCCCAGCATCGCGGCGGCCTGCCATGCGTGCCGGACGTAGAGGTGGGCGTCGTGCTCCCAGGTCTGCCCGAGCGCCCCGTGCACCTGCACCGCGGTTCTCGCGCAGGTGGCCGCCGCATCGCCGGCCGCCGCCTTGGCGAGCGCCGCGGTGGTCCACGCTTCCGCGGGCGCCGTGGTCGGGTCGCCCAGCCGGGCCGCCGCGGCGTAGGTGAGACTGCGGGCGCGCTCCAGCCCGACGTAGTTGTCGGCCAAAGCGTGCTTGATCCCCTGGAACGCGCCGATCGGCGTGCCGAACTGGCGGCGCGTCTTCGCGTGCTCGACGGCCCGGTTCAAGGCGGCGCTCGCCGTGCCGACCAGGTCGGCGGCCGCGGCCACCAACGGCGCCGTCAACGCTCGCTCGGTGTCGACCGGTGCGATGGCCAGCGGCTCGGCGTCGACCTCGACGTCTGCCAGCGGCTGCGCGGGGTCGGTCGACTCGCCGGGGATGACGGTCACCCCGTCGCCGCAGCGCGCGACCGCCACCACGGCGCCATCGGGGGCGGTGTCGGCCCGCGCCAGCGTGACGAGCAGCTCGGCGCGCGACAGGTTGGGGACCGCGACCGCCCGTCCGCGCAGGCGCCCGGCGCGCAGCGTCATCGGCGCCCCGGGCAGCCGAGATCCCTTGGCGTGCACGGCCAGGGTGGCGACCACGCCGCCGGCGATGTCGTCGAGAACCGCGTCGAGGCCCGCGTCGCGTAACGCGCCGGCGGCCAGCCCGACACTGCTCAACAGCGGGATCGGCGCGATGGCCGCACCGCATTCCTCGAGCACCAGCGCGAGCTCAACCGGTCCGTAGTCGCCGGTCCCCGGGGCGGCCAATTCCGTCCAACCGAGGTCGACGACCGTCTTCCACAGCGTCCGCCACCGCTCCGGATCCGTCATCGCCTGCCGGGCGGAGTCGGGCGGGCACTCGGCACGCAGGATGTCGCGCACGGTCTCGCGCAGCGACAGCTGCTCCGCGTTCAGTCCAACATCCATAAGACCCCTAACATAATAAAAATAGTAAACTAGCGGCCCGGTCCGCAATCGCACGGGAATAGACGCATAGGTGGGCGCATGGTCGAGTGGTATTTGTTCCTGCCGCAGGTTCGGCTGTCGGCGGCCGACATCGTGGAGCGGGCCCGGCACGCCGAGGACAGCGGCTTCGACGGCCTGGCGTTCATCGATCACCTCGAGGCGCCGGGGTTGCCCGACGAAAGCATCTGGGAAGCAATGGGGATTGCCGGCTGGGTGGCGGCCAAGACGGAGCGACTGCGGATCGGCCACCTGGTGCTGTGCGACGCGTTTCGCCATCCCGCCGTGCTGGCCAAACAGGCCGTCACCCTGTCCGACGCATCCGAGGGCCGGTTCGATCTGGGCCTGGGTGCGGGATCCTGGCCCACGGAGTTCACCAGATTCGCTGTGGGTCAGCAAGATCCGAAGGCCAGGGTCGCGCAACTCGGGCGGCATCTCGAGCTGATCCGGCAGTACTGGGGCGACGGGACGGGGGAGTCCGCGCAGTCCCCCCGCCGGTCCCATCCGATACCCCTGGTCCTCGGCGGAACGGGACCGCGGATGATGGAACTCGTTCGCAGGCATGCGGATTGGTGGAATGTGCCGGCAAACCACCTCGACCGGCTGCCCAAGCTGGCCCCGGAAGCGGGGTCCGCCCGGGTATCGATCCAGCAGATGGTGGGATTTGTCCGGGCCGCCAGCGATCCCAAGGCCGTGCGCGAGGTGAGCTTCCGCCGATTCGGCAACCTGGGCTCCGGCCTGGTGTGCGGCGACGCCGACGAGTTGATCGGTCACTTCGACGGTCTGTCCGCTCAGGGGGTCGAGCGGTTCTACGTGTGGTTCACCGACTTCGCGAAGCCTGATTCCCTGCACGAATTCGGCGAATCGGTGATCAAGGCGTTCCCTGGCGGCGCCGCCGCGCCTCGGTAGGAACGACCGGCGGCCGGGCGAACGGCCCGCGCTGCACCGCGCTGAGCCGGACCTCCGGCAGGTCAAGGGACGGGTCGACGGTGTCCAGCCACGCGACGGCGTCCGCCACGTCGGAGACCCGAATCGCGTACATCTCGAACGGCACATCCTGCAGCATCTCGGTTTCCACCGGTCCCGGCGTCACGAGGTGCACGGCGATGCCGTCGCGGTCGACCTCCAGGGCCAGGGCGCGGGCGAACGCGTTCATGCCGGCCTTGGACGCCGAGTAGGCGGTGCGGGCCATCATCGGTTCGTGCGCCGCGGACGACGAGATGAACACGAACCGCGAACCCGCACGCATCTTTGGCAGCGCGGCGGAGGTGACCACGAAGCACGAGTCCAGGTTGGCCGAGATGATGGTCCGCCACTGCTCGAACGTCTGCTTGCGCGCGTACGTTCCGCCCAGCGTGCCCGCGGCGTGGACGACCAGGTCGATGCTTTCCAAAGCGCTTGTGGCCGCGACGAATCCGTCCGGATCCGAGGCGTCGGCCACCAGGTGACGCGCGCCGATCTCCTGGGCGGCGGCACGCAACGGAGCCTCGCGACGCGCGGCCAGCACCACGTCGTAACCCAGCTCGACCAACTTGCGACCGCACGCCTTGCCGATCCCGCCGCTGCCGCCGGTGACCAATGCGGTTCTCAAGGGGCGCCTCTTAGGGTTGCCGGAAATCCCGCGTCCGCGACAAAGCCTGCGGCGACAGCGCGTGGATACGTTGGTCGTGCCGATCCGAGAGCACGTAGGTCTGCGTGTCGGCGAGATGGCGACCCGCGATGCGGCGCGCCCTGTCGACGTCGCCCTCCGCGATGGTCTCGGTCAGCTTGACATGCGTGCCGAGGACGGCGCGGCGTTGAGCCAGCGAGGGGTAGGTGCCCCGGGCCGCGCTCTCGTCCGCCCACTGTTGTTCGTGGCTGGTCCACAGCGTCTCCAAGCTGCCGACCACCGCGATGATGGTGTGGTTTCCGCAACCGCGCACCACGAGATCGTGGAATTCCCGGCCGATTTCGGTGAACAGCGCGCCGTCCTCGATGTTTTCGGCCATGGCGTCGTTCACCCTGTTGAGCTCTGGAACCAGCGTGTCCGCGCGGTCCGGCCGCCGGGCGGCCAGCGCGGCGCACGCGGGCTCGAGTTCCTGCAACGCCATACCGAGGTCGGCGACCGCGACCGACTCGCTTTGCAGCAAGAGCCCGAGCATGTACGCGGCGCTGGTCTTCGCCGGCGCGTGCACGACCGCGCCGCCGCGATTACCCCGCCGGACCGAAACCAGGCCCTCGGTCTCGAGGATGCGCAGCGCTTCGCGCAGCGAAACCAAACTCACGTTGAACTGCTCGACGAGGACCTCTTGGCGCGGCAGGAGGTCGCCGTCCGCCAGGTCGCCGTTGATGATCTGGCGGCGCAATTCGTCGGCTACGATCTCAGCGATCCGCGGCGCCGACAATCGGCGACGGGCGTCGCGCCCAATTCCCAAGTCGGTCATCCGATCCTCGAAACCAATCAACTCGCTGGCTTAGCTATTTTAGCAGTAATGGTATAAATAGCTTCTTCGATCGCGTGTCGATCGGGAGGGCGGGTGTAAGTGAGCGAGCGGTCCGACAGCCGGCCCACACCGCTGCACGACCTGTGTGTCGTCGAGATCAGTGACCGGATCGCCGGCAGCTACTGCGGGAAGCTGCTGGCCGATGCCGGGGCGCAGGTGCGCAAAATCGAACCGCCGCAGGGTGATTGGCTCCGCCACTACTCCGCGACGCGGTCACCGGTGCCGGACGGGCAGAGCTCGCCGTTTTTCGCGTATCTCAGCGCAGGCAAGCGCAGCATCACGTGCCCGCCCGGCTCCGCGCGGTTTTCCGCGGAACTCGCCGCGGCGGACGTGGTGGTGCTCACGGCCGGGCGCGAGCGGGCCGCGTCGCTGGGCGTCGACCCGCAGCTGCTGCTGGCCGCGGCTCCGGGCGCGATCATCGTCACGATCTCCGACTTCGGCTGGACCGGACCGTACGCCGGGCGAGCCGCCAGCGAATTCACCCTGCAGGCGTGGGCGGGCTCGCCCGGCTTCCGGGGTGATCCCGCCGGGCCGCCGATCTCCATCGGCGGCGACCTAGGGGAGTACATGGGCGGCGTGTATGCCGCGTTCGGCGTGCTGGCCGTGCGCCGCCGCGTCGAACGCGGCGGACCCGGCGAGCACCTCGACCTGTCCATGCTCGAGGCCCTGACCGCGATGCAGAGCAGCGAATGGCTGCACTCTCAGCTGCTCCGCGTGCCGCCGGTTCGCCGCACGCTGGAAGTCCCGTCGATCGAGCCCGCCAAGGACGGCTACGTCGGGATCACCATGGTCACCGGCCAGCAATGGCTCGACTTCGTCGCGATGGTCGAGTGCCCGCAGCTGGAGGAGATCGAACAGCTCCGCTTCCAGATCGGCCGGTGGGCCTACCGCGACCTGATCCGCGAACAGATCGGCCCCTGGCTGGCTGAACGGACCGTCGAGGAGATCGTCGAGCTCGGCCAACTGTTCCGGTTGCCCATCGCGGCGCTCGGCAACGGCTCCACGATCCGAGAGATGGAGTACGTGACGCAGCGCGGCGCCTTCGTGGCCAACCCCGCCGGCTTTCACCAGCCGCGAGCGCCGTGGCTGATGTCGGAGTGCGCGCCCGCCCCACCGCGCGTAGCCCCCGCCCTGGGCGAGGCTGACGATGAAAACGCTCCGCTTCCAAGAGAAATGGCCGTGGTGTCGCCGGCGACGGATCTTCCCCTGTCCGGTGTGCGCATCGTCGACCTGACTGCGTTCTGGGCCGGTCCCGCGGCGACCCACCTGCTGGCCGCGTTCGGCGCCGACGTCGTCAAGGTCGAATCGATACAGCGGCCCGACGGCATCCGCTACTCGGGCGGCATGCGCACCGACGTCGACGATTGGTGGGAATACGGTTGGGTCTTCCACGCCATGAACACCAACAAGCGTTCGGTGACATTGGATTTGGGATCCGAAGACGGGCGGCGCCTGTTCACCGAGCTGGCCGCCGGCGCAGACGTGGTGATCGAGAACTTCTCACCCCGGGTGATGGAGCAATTCGGCCTGACCGCCGACGTGCTGCTGGACGTCAACCCCAAGCTCGTAGTCGCCCGCATGCCCGCCTTCGGGCTGGACGGCCCGTGGCGGGACCGGGTCGGATTCGCCCCCACCATGGAGCAGATCGCCGGCCTGGCGTGGGTGACCGGACTGCCCGACACCCCGCCTGTCACGCCGCGCGGGGCATGCGACCCGCTGGCCGGCGTGCACGCCGCCTTCGCCGTGCTGGCCGCGCTGAACTTCGCCGACCGCACCGGATCGGGCCAGCTCGTCGAGCTGCCGATGCTGGAAACGGTGCTGAACGCCACCGCGATACAGGCGATCGAGTCGGAGGTCTTCGGGACGACGCTGACCCGGCGGGGTAACCGCGGTTTCGGCGATGCGATCCAGAACATCTACCGCTGCGCCGGGGAGGACGACTGGATCGCGGTCACCGTGCGCGACGACCGGCAGTGGCATGCGCTGGTCGAGTTGATGGATCGACCGGCGTGGTGTGACGAGCAGCTGTCCACCGTCACGGGGCGGTGTCAGCGGGCCGACGACCTCGATCGCCGGCTAGCGGAGTGGTTCGGCCGGCAACCGCGTGACCCGACGGTGGAGCGCTTGGCAGCCGCGGGCATACCCGCCGCTCCGGTCGTGTCGCCGTCGCTGGTCACCGACAATCTCCAACTGCGCCACCGGGGCTTCCTGGAGACGCTGCACCACCCCAGCACCGGCGCGGGCTTGTACCCCTGCCCACCGTTCGCGCGGCTTTCCGGCCAGGACAGCTGGCTGTTGCGACCACCGCCGCGGTTGGGCGAGCACAATGAGGACGTGCTGCGTGATCGGTGCGGGCTGACCGACGAAGAACTGACGCGCCTCGCGAGCAGCGGGGTGATCGGGACCCGACCCAAGGGCCTCTAGAGAAGTGGAGGGCATCTGATGCGCGTGACGGTTGACGAAAACCTTTGTGAGGCCAACGGTTTCTGCGAATCGCTGGCGCCGGAAGTCTTCGAGCTGGGCGACGAGGACGTGGTGCAGATCGCGGACGGACCCGTGCCGCCGCGGCTCGAGATCGACGTGCGGGCCGCGGTGGACCAGTGCCCCAAGGCCGCGCTGCGGCTGATCGACTGACCTGGCGGCTAGCGCCGCTCGGTCAGCGAGATCGACATCTCGTCGTAGATCGACATGTTGGTCATCAGGTTCGGATAAGCCACCGTGGCCGGCCCGATCTCGATCTCGTCGCAGCGCAGCAACAGCTCGTCGAAGACCGCGCGAAGTTCCGCCCGCGCGAGCATCGCGCCGAGGCAATGGTGCGGTCCCCCGCCACCGAAGGCCACGTGCGGGTTGGGTTGACGGCCGATGTCGAAGGTGAATGGCGAGGAGAAGACCTCCTCGTCACGGTTCGCCGACCGCAGCATCGACACCACCCGCTCGCCCTTGGCGATGTGCTGGCCGTCCATCTCCACGTCGACCTTCGCGGTGCGCGTCCAATAGGCCACCGGTGACGCCCAGCGCAACACCTCCTCGATCGCGGTCGGGCGCAGGCCCTCGTCCGTCCGATAGCGTTCGATCTGCTCGGGGTTGGCGAGAAAGGCCTGCAGCCCGATCGCGAGTGCGTTCTTGGTGGTGTCGCTGCCGGCGAAAGCCAGGACGAAGAAGAAGAATTCGAGTTCGTTGGGGGGCAACCTGAATTCCACACCGTCGTCGCCGGTGATCACCGCCGACGCCAGGGTGCTCCAGATGTCATCGGTCGGGTTACGCCGCTTCTCGGCGGTCAGCTCCATGGCGTAGTCGAAGACCGAGGCGAAGAGCTCGAGTTCCACCTGCCCGGTCGGACGGGCTTCGGGCGCAAGCGCCTTCAGGATGCGGTCGAAGAGGTCGAATACGCGCGGTCGGTCCTGATCGGGGATGCCGATGATGTCGCCGATCACGGTCATCGGCAATGCGTCGGCGACGTCGGAGATCCAGTCGCCGCCGCCCGCGGCGAGCAGGTCGTCGATCATCCGCGCCGCGCGCGCCCGGATGCCGTCCTCCAGCTTTGCGATCGCTCGCGGATTGAACGCATTTGAGATGAGTTTGCGGCGTTTGTTCAGGTCCGGGGGGTCCAGCGTGATGATCGTTGGCGACGACGAGAACATCGCGACCGGCTGAATCAGCGGCCCGTCGGCCGCGGTGAACGACTCGGTGTCGCGGTGCAGGCGAACGGCGTGCCGGTGTCGGGTCGCCACCCAGAAATCGCGGTGCACCGTCTTGGCCACGCCGGGGGTCAGTTCGTGCCTGAACAGTGGCGTGTTGCGCCGCAGGTCAGCGAACAGGTCGTCGGGAAACCCGTTGCGCCACAGGGCGAAGTCGGAAAGGTCCACCGCCGCAGCCGTCATCTTCAAACCCCGCTCTGTCGGACGCGTTGGCGCCGCGTTGACGTTCAATGCTTAAAATAGTAAAAATAGACCTTGTCGTCGAACCGCGGTGATCGAAGGGCGGCCCAGTTGCGCTCGGCTCGCCTGGGCAGGGCGGGATATGGAGAGCTCGTGACGCATACAATTTCGGACCCGGCTTCGGATCCGGCGGGAGATCCCTCGGAACGCGAGTTCGGACAGGCCGGCATCGCGCTGTCGACCTATCGGTTCCCGACCGGTTGGTTCATCGTGGCATTCGGCTCCGACCTGGCCGCCGGGGCGGTCAAGCGGGCGCACTACTTCGGTGAGGAACTCGTCATCTTCCGCACCGAGTCCGGCCAGGTGCACGTGATGGACGCTTATTGCCAACACCTCGGCGCCAACCTGGGCGTCGGCGGCACGGTGGAAGGCGACAACATCGTCTGCCCCTGGCATGGCTGGCGCTGGCGGGGTGACGGCACGAATGCGCTGATTCCCTACAGCAAGATCGGTTGCAAGAACAACGTCCGCATCCGCACCTACCCGACCGTGGAGTGGTACGGCTTCATCCTCGCCTGGCACGAGCGGCACGGGCGGGCACCGTACTGGCAGCCGCCGGTGCTGCCCGAACTGGAAACCAACGAGTATTACCCGCTGCACCCGCACACGCAGATGCTCAACCGGGTGAAGGTGCACCCGCAGATGATCATCGAGAACGCCGCCGACCCGTACCACGTGCAATACGTGCACAAGGCCGCCAATCCCGCCACCACCGCGTCGTTCGAGGTCTCCGGGTATCACCTGCACGCGACCGTCAACGCCCATTTCGGCGGCGGGCGCGCGTCGACCTGGCTGACCCCCAACGGGCCGGTCGACGCCAAGATCATCTACGACAACTACTCCCTGGGGCTGGGGGTGGTCCGCTTCCCGAGCGAGCTGGTGGCCACCGTGCAGGTCACGGGGCAAACGCCGGTCGACGAGGACTACACCGACTACTTCTACACACAGGCGTCGGTCCGCGAGCCCGGCGATACGGGCGACGTGCCGACCGGTCGCGCGGCCAAATTCCTGGCGCTGCAGCAAGAAGTCATCAAACAGGACTTCTTCACGTGGGAGAACATGAAGTACCTGGAGAAGCCGAACCTGGCTCCCGAAGAGGCGCACGACTATGCGGCCCTTCGCCGGTGGGCGCACCGCTTCTACCCCGGCACCGAGGCCTCGCCGTCCGACTTCGGTTACACCGCAGCCGGTGAGCCCGATCCGGCGGCCGCGAAAGCCTAATCGGCGAGCCGATGCACCCCGACCGGAGCGCGCCGTTAGGGCCCTCCGATTTCGGCGTCGACGATTTCACCGTGCCGGCGGTGCTCGACCGGCGCGCCGAGCAATATCCCGACCGGGTGATGATGTCGATCGCCGGCGTCGAGGTGACCTTCGAGCAGATGCGGCAGCGGTCCTGCGCCGCGGCGAACATGCTCGCGGACTTCGGCGTTGGCCCGCGTGACTGCGTGGCGCTGTTCACCGCAACGTGCCCGGAGTGGGTGTACTTCTGGCTGGGTGCGGCGCGCCTCGGCGCGGTGAGCGCGGCCGTCAACGCCGCCAACAAGGCAGACTTCCTGCTGCACGCCCTGCGGTTGTCGCAGGCCAAGGTGATCCTCACGGATGCCGAGCGGCGGCCCAGGGTCGACGAGGTTGCCGACGCGCTGGAAGCCGCGCCCAGCGTTGTGCTGCAAGATGATTCACTCCGGGCGGCATTGAACCGCGGCGGGGGGCCGGCGGTCGCCGGGGCGCACACCGCGGCGGGGGAGGTGGGATGCCTGTTCTTCACGTCGGGCACCACCGGCCCGTCCAAAGCGGTTGCCACGACATGGCATTACCTGTTCACCGTGGCCGCGACCGTCGCGTCGGCCTGGGAACTGCGGGACGGGGAGGTGCTCTGGACGGCGATGCCGCTGTTTCACCTGAGCGCGGCTCCCAGCGTGTTGGCGCCGATGCTGTTCGGCGCGACGACCGTGCTGGCCCAGGCGTTTCACCCCGGCCAGGTGTGGGACGACATCCGTGCCCGCGGCGCCATCGGCTTCGCCGGCGCCGGTGCCATGGTGTCGATGCTGCACAACCTGCCCGCGGACCCCCGGGACGCGCAGCTGCCACTGCGATTCATCTCCGCGGCTCCGATCGACGCCAAGGCGTATCGCGACATCGAAAACCGTTACGGCTGCCGGATTGTCACGATGTACGGGATGACCGAGGCGTTCCCGATCGCCGTCAAGGCCCTGGCCGACGAGGGGGTCCCCGGGACGTCGGGGCGGCCGAATCCGAACTTCGACTTACGCATCGTCGACGAAGCCGGCGACCCGCTGTCCGCCGGTGCGGTCGGGGAGATCGCCTGCCGGGCCCGGTACCCGGGTGTGATGAGCGAAGGCTATGTCGGCGAAGGCTCACGGGTGGTTCCGCACCAGGAATGGTTTCGCACCGGCGACCTCGGCCGGCTCGACACCGAAGGCAACCTGACCTACGTCGACCGCCGCAAGGATTCGTTGCGCCGGCGGGGAGAGAACGTTTCCTCGGTCGAAGTGGAGGCCGTCGTCATGAGCCATCCCGCCGTGGCCGAAGCGGCCGCGGTCGGGGTGCCCAGCTCGTTGGGCGAGGACGACATCCTGCTGGTGGTGACGTTGCGGCCCGGGACCACAGTCGATTACACCGAGCTGCTCGATTTCTGCGCGGCCCGGATGCCGTACTTCTGCGTGCCGCGATTCGTGGAGACCGTCCGCGAACTTCCGAAGAACGTCATCGGGCGGATACGCAAAGACCTGTTACGCGAGCGGGGGGTGACTCAGGAGGCGTGGGATCGTGAAGCTCAGGGCTATAACGTTAGCCGGTAAGTTACGTTAATGTTACGTAATCGTCGGAAAGTTACTTTAATGTTACGTCCGTCCGCTCGTTGGCAGTCGTTTCCCGGGAGAGTCTGGAGACCGCAATGACCATGTCCTATCAGGAACAGCAAATGCTGCAGGCCGCCACGGGTCGAGCCGCCATCCTCAATCTGAACGCCCGGCACAACCGGGCCTACTCCGACGGCGACCGCGAGCGCTGGATCGCCACGTTCCGCCACTCCGGCGCGACCTACCACCGCGACGGCGACACGTTCGACGACCTGCGTGCGGCGTTCGACGGAGGTGACGGACAACGGCTTGTCACCCTCGACCACGAGATCCGCGTCGACGGGGTCAACGCGACACAGCATTGTGTCGCCGTGCTTTTCGCCGCCATGTACGGCGACACCACGTTGCGGGCCACCGGGATCTTCCGGGACACGCTGATCTATGAGCGTGGCGGCTGGTACTTCACTTCCCGCACGCTGCAATGGGATTCGGTGCCCAGCAGGCACCCGCTCGTTATGTGAGCGGCGTGGATCTGAGTTACGAGCTGGCCTTCGGCACCTACGAAGACGCGCTGCGGATGGTCGGCGCGGCCAGCGAGCCCCGCACCGCGGCCACGGCGGTCAGCGGCGCGCGCATCCAGTTGTTCGCGGCGATGGTCCACGACCGCAATCGGTCCTATTGGGACGCCGACTTCGCGAACCGGACGTGGGGCGGGCTGCCGGCGCCCCCAGCGATGTTGATGGGTTGGCTGATCCCCCCGCCGTGGCTGCCACAGGGCAGGCCGCCGGCGGCGTCCCTGGTCCTGCGGGTGCCGTTGCCCGGCACCACCTTCATCAACGCGGCCAACGACGTCGAGTTCCTCGAGCCCATCGTCGAAGGTGACGTGCTCACCGTCGTCGAGGAACTGGTGTCGGTGTCGCCGGAGAAGCGGACGCGGCTGGGCGTCGGCCATTTCGTCGAGACGCTGGAGACCTATCGCCGCCAGGACCAGACGGTGGTCGCCACGTGCCGCAACACGTTGTTTCGGTTCACCCCGGGGGGATCGCCGTGAGCGACGACGGCCTGGACTTCGACGCGATCACCGTTCCGGCAGACCTGCCCGAGGTGGTCGACCACATCAGCTACCAGCGAGTGGTCGAGAACGCCGGAGCGACGTGGGACTACTTCCCGGGCCACTTTGACCCGGAATATGCGCGGCGCCAGGGCAATCCGACAATCTACGTCAACACGATGCACCTCGCCGGCTTCGCCGACCGTGTCGCGACCGACTGGGCGGGCCCGAGCAGCCGCGTGGTGCGGCGCTCCTTGCGGCTGACGGGTTCGGTCTACGCCGGCGACACCATGATCGGTCGGGGACGCGCGGTGGCCAAGCGTCGCGACGACTCCGTGGACCCGCCCCGCTGTCTCGTGGACATCGAGATCCAGGTGACCAATCAGCACGGCGCGCTGTGCTGCCCGGTCGAGCTCACCCTGCAGCTGCCCGCCAGTGGCCGATGACGACGTAGCACCGCCGGGCCGCGACCCGTCATGGCGGCCGGAGACGGCGTAGCGATGGCCGCGACCATGGGACGGGTTCGGATTGTGATATCACCGGTGATATCGCAAATGGCAATCGCCATATGCCCCCGATCACGGGCAGGGCACTGACGGCGGGTTATAGCGGCGGCAACTGCCCCTTGCACACCAACGTCTGCAACTCGACGTATTCGTCGAGCCCCTCCGGGCCGAACTCGCGTCCGATGCCCGATTGCTTGAAGCCGCCGAAGGGGGCGCCGATGTCGAGCGTGTACATGTTGATGCCGTACGTGCCGGTGCGCACCCCCGCCGCAATCTCCATGCCGTGTGCGATGTCGGAGGTCCACACGGAACCGGCCAAACCGTAGTCGGTCTCGTTGGCGATGCGTATCGCGTCGTCCTCATCGCGGTAGCGCAGCACGGTCAACACCGGGCCGAAGATCTCCTCCCGGGCGATGCGCATGTCGTTGGTGGCGTCGGCGAAGAGCGTCGGCCGCACATACCAGCCGCGGTCCGAAGGGCTGTCCAGGCCGCCGAGGACCACGCGGGCCCCCTCGGCCTGACCCGACTTGATGTAGTCCTGGACGCGGCGTTGTTGCCGTTGCGCGACAAGGGGTCCGATGTCGGTGGTGTCATCGGCCGGATCGCCGACCTGCAGGGCCGACATCATGTCGGCGAGCGCGTCGACGACCTCGTCGTGTCGCCGGTCGCTGACCAGGATGCGGGTCTGGGCGACGCAGGCCTGGCCATTGTTCATCAGGCCTGCGGTTTTCAATCCGGCGACGGTCTTGCCGATATCGGCGTCGTCGAGAATGATCGCCGCGGATTTACCGCCCAATTCCAGGCTCACCCGCTTGAGTTGTTCGCCGCACAGAGCGGCGATGCGGCGGCCGACGGCGCTCGACCCGGTGAACGCGATCTTGTCCACACCCGGATGACGCACCAGCGCCTCGCCGATCTCGGGGCCGCCGGGCAACACCGAGACCACCCCTTCGGGCAGGTCCAGCTGCTCGATCATCTCCGCCAACCACAAAGCGTCCAGGGGAGTTTCGGGCGCGGGTTTGATGATGACGGTGCACCCGGCGATCAGCGCCGGGATCAGTTTGGGCATGATCAGGAACTGCGGCACGTTCCACGGGACGATCGCGCCGACCACCCCGACCGGGGCCCTGCGCAGGTGCACTTCGCCGAGCACGCCCTGGCGCCGTTCCTCCCACGGGAAGTCGCGCGCGGCGGCCAGCGCCAGATGGATGAGCGTCGCCGCAGCCGCCCCCTGGCCCATCCGGCTGAAGCTGCGCGGGGAGCCCATCTCGTCGGTGATCAGGTCGGCCATCTCCTCAATGTGGCCGCCGTAGATCGTGGCGAGCTGCTCGACCTTGGCCATCCGCTCGGCGTGGGACATCCGCGGCCACGGGCCGTGGTCGAAGGCGCGGCGCGCGGCGGCGACGGCCGCTTCGACGTCCTCCGGCCCGGCCACCTGGACGTGTCCGACCGGCTCTTCCGAGTGCGGGGAGATGACGGCGAGCTGTTGGGGATTGGCGGGCTTACGCCACTGCCCCCCGATGAAGAGTTCGCTGTAGGACCGGTGGTCGGCAATTGCTGTCATCGGGCACTTCCTCGACGGGTTGGGCGCGTGCACATGGCGCAGTGACCGTGATTTCGCTATTGACGCTAACATAGCGAAAAAAGCAGCGAGGCCCCATATGACCAGCGATTGGCGCAGTTACCCGTTCCAGTTGGTGCCCGGCGACAGCCAGCTGGACTTTCCCGCCGCCGAGGGCGAACACCCGGACCAGGAATCGGACACCTGGTTCATCGCCGGGCAGCTCGATGCCGCCGAGGACGACCGATCGTTTGCCTTCCTGACCATCTTCAACAAGAACCGGCCCGGCGGGACCGTGGTCGCGGACTTTTACACGCTGGCGCTGTTCGATCTCGCCACCGGTGACTACGGCACCTACACGGACTACGACATGCCGCCCGCCAACATGAAGCCCGGTGCGCAGCGCAAGCTCAGCCTGGCGCCGGGTTATCTGGACATCCATTACTCCAGCGGGGCCGGCACCGCGTCGTGGACCACGTGTCGCGACGCCGACGGAGAGCTGCTGCCCTACACGTATCGCGTCAGCCTGGTCGGCGAGGATCAGTCGGGTCGTCCGATGCGCCTGGACTTGGCCGTAACGCCAACGCGCGCACCGACACCGGTGGGCGCCTCGACATACAACGGGAAGATCTGTTGCTTCGGCCAAACCGAGACCTACTCGTACTTCCAGACCGGCATGGCGATGACCGGCACGCTGCGTTGGGGCGATGAAGTCGAACAGGTTTCCGGCAGCAGCGGTCACATCGACCGGCAGTGGTTCCCGAAGTACGCGGGCGGCGGCGGGACCGGGGGAGACCCGCGGGCCCGGTCCCACGAATGGCGCACCATCAACTTCGACAACGGCGTGGACCTGAGCATCTGGCGGCAGTTTGATCGCACGAACGCCAATGCGCTGCAGCCGTTTACCGGCGTGACGATGAGTCATCCCGACCCGGCCATCCCGCCGGAGTGCGCCGAAGACGTCGAGGTGACGGTCAGCAGCTATGTGCGATGGCCGGAGGCGGTGCAGCCGTTGGTGCGGCCGCATGCGGCCGCCCGATATATGCCGGATCGCCACCGGATCACCTGCCGCACCATGCAACTCGACATCGTCGGGGAACCACTGGTGCCCGCGCCCGCGCACGGCCTGCCCATCGAATACATGGAGGGCCCGTACCGCTACAGGGGGACCCTGTGGGGCACGCCCGTGACCGGTTTCGCGTTCAACGAGCGCTCCCTGGCCCTGTATCGGGACTGGGAGCTGGTCGAGGTGCTGGCCACCACCGTCGCGAACCTCGAACCCGCCGACCGGGACCTGCAGACGGCCGCGGGCCTGCTGGTGCAGCTGTTGGCCCGAGGACGCCGACAGGAAGCGGTCGGGCTGTTGACCACGGTGCGCGCCGCCCAAAGCGGCGATTTGGCAACGCTATTGGATGACCTCGTGGCGGCGCTGACCGTCGACGATTGAGGGAGCCGCATCGAGACTGAAACCACGCACACGTTCTGCGGCGTGTCGTGTGCGTGGTTTAGGTGTCGCAAACCTCGGCGAGCGCCCGGTCCCAGGCGATGTGGCGATGTTGCAGCCCGGGTTCGTTGCGGCCGAACAGCAAGTGGTCGCGAACGCCCGAATCGAGGTTGGCCTGCAGGCCCTCGACGAGGCGGTAGTCCTCGTCGCGCACGGTGGCGTGGGCGTACTCGAAGACCGCCTGCGCGCCAGCCGCCACCGATTCGTCGGTCAGATCCAGCGGTGTCGAATTCTGGTGCACGGTGACCGATTTCCCCGGTCGATCGCCGGGGTAGATCCGGAACAGCTCGCCGTTGGCGATGGTGACCGACAGCACGATGTTGGGGAACAGCGCGTAGATGACGACCATGTTCTGGAACGGATCCCACTGATCTTCGGGGACCTCGTCCAGCCCCAGGATCGTGTTGAGCGGGAAGATCAACCGGTGGTGCGGACCGAACGCATCGAAGACCGTGCAGTTACTGCGGGCGATCGTGGCGAAGGTCTGCTGGTGGACGGTGGCGAAATGGTAGTTCTCCGAGAAGGTGTCGACCGCGAGCTTCCAATTGATCGGGCAGTCGAGCACCTTCTCGCCCAGCGGCGACCACCGCCCGATGCCCCACGAATCGAGCTCGGGGGCAAGCGGGCCGAGGTGTGCGGCGACGTCCAGTGGGGAGCCGGGATCCATTGCGATCCAGAGGAATCCGGCGAACTCGGCGGCCGGGAGTTCGGTCAGGCCGTCGACTTTGACGCTGATGTCCGGGAACCCTTCCCGACCCGGCAGGCCGACCAAGCGCCCGGTGTTGTCGTAGGTCCACGCGTGGTACGGGCAGGTGAATCGCTTTGCGCTGCCGCATCCCGTCGCCACTTGCGACTGGCGGTGCAGGCAGACGTTGTTGAACGCCTTGACCGATCCGTCGGCCGTGCGGGTCAACAAGATGGACCGGCCCATCACCGTCTTGGTGCAATACGCGCCGGGGGAGGGTAACTCCGAGGCATAGCCGACCAACTGGGGGCTGGCCATCACCAGGGCGCGGTCCTGGACGTGGCGCTCGGTCGACGTGTATGCCCGCGCCTCGACCCGGTGCTCCTGCGGGGCGAGATCGGTGGTCCTGTCGCGCGCCAACTTCAAGGCGCGGCGGGTGAGGTCGATCAGCTGGTCGCGTTCCATCTGATCAGTACAGACCTTGCCACAGTTGTAAGGTCAAGGAGTGGCTGAGCAGTTGCTGATCGGCGACGTCACGGCCCTGACCGGGATCGCTTCCGGTCGCATCCGCCACTACGAGAAAATCGGCCTGCTGCGCGCCGAGCATCTGTCCAACGGCTATCGGGTCTTCGACGTCGAGCAGGTGCTCGACCTGTTGCGCATCGATTTGATGAGAAGTCTCGGCGTCAGCATCAACGACATCCAGCGGCTGATCGCGGGTGGGCGCACCACGTTGGCGGGTGTGCTCGATGAGCACCGCACGTTGCTGATGCGTCAGCGCGACCGGCTGGACCAGCTGATCGCGGCCATCGATCGCTCCCGTGCCGCCACCGATTGTCCCGCCGAAGACGTCAACGAGGACATCCTGCGCAGGCTCGCGACCACCCACCGCGACAGCATCGGGGTCATCGGGCGGCTCAGCGCGCCGCTGTCCGAGCCCGTCGCCGCCATGTACGCAGACCTGTTCGAGGAGTGGGACCTGCCGGTTCCGGTGCTCTTCGGGCAGATGGTCCTGCCGGCGGCGGCCAGCACCCTGCTGGCGAAACTGGCCGAGACGCCGGGGCGCCAGGTGTTGTTCGATCGATTGCGTGACCTCGCCGGCGAGGTCATCAAGTTGGCCGACGACGGCGCGGCCACGGAGCTCGCCCGGCGTTGGATCGACAACCAGCTCGCCGACCCACTGCCCGACGACGTGGTGTGCGTGCTGCGGGGAGTGCAACCGTCACTCGAGCGCGACCCCGTCATCGTCCAGGGCTTCCGGGCCTGGGCGGGATCGATCAACCCGGCGGCCGCACACTTCCTCGACGAGATCGCCCGACAGACCGCCGGCCGCGGCCTTGACGGCGTGAGCGTCATCGTGCTGCCCACGGCGGCGTCGCCCCAAACCCAGGATGCGGCACCGTGATGCAGATGTGACCAGTGTGGTCAATGTGTCGGATGGGGTTACTGTCGTACCCTGTCGCTTGTGTCATCGGTTTCGCGGCGCGACCTCCTCAGACTGGCGGCCGCGACCCCGGCCTTGGTGGGCCTGGGCGTCGCGGGCGCGTCGCTGGGCGCCACACCGGCGTCGGCGTCGCTCGGCACCCTCTTGGACTACGCGGCCGGCGTCATCCCAGCCAGTCAGATCCGGGCCGCCGGTGCCGTGGGCTCGATCAGGTACGTATCGGACCGGCGACCCGGCGGCAACTGGATGCTGGGCAAGCCGATCCAGGTCGCCGAGGCGCGTGACCTCAACAGCAACGGGCTGAAGATCGTCTCCTGTTATCAGTACGGGAAGGGGGACACCGCCGATTGGCTCGGCGGGGCCAGCGCCGGGCTCCAGCACGCGCAGCGCGGGATGCAACTGCACGCCGCCGCCGGCGGCCCCGCCAGCGCACCGATCTACGCCTCCATCGACGACGACCCCTCTTACGACCAGTACAAACAGCTGATCGCGCCCTACCTGCGGTCCTGGGAGTCGGTGATCGGTCATCAGCGCACAGGTGTGTACGCCAATTCGAAGACCATCGACTGGGCGCTGCACGACGGTCTGGGCTCGTACTTCTGGCAGCACAACTGGGGGTCACCCAAGGGATTCGCCCACCCGGCCGCCCATTTGCATCAGGTCGAGATCGACAAACGCAGCGTCGGCGGCGTCGGCGTGGACATCAACGAAATCCTCAAGCCGCAATTCGGCCAGTGGGCCTAGCCGCCGGGTTTCCGTCACCCGCCACCGTCGGGCCGCGAGTCTTAGAGATCCCAGCAAACACTCGTTCGCTCATTTCTGGCGGCGGCGGGCGCGGATGCCGCCCGCGCGACGCGGCCGAGGCGGGATCGACGCGGCTCGACGGCTCGAAATTTTTACATAACGATTACATAACAAAACTGCTTTGATCAGCGCAGTTATAGCTACTCGACCGTAACCACCTGCACGCAGCGGGTTTGTTCGCGGGGCCCGCGCCGCCGATTCAGACCGGTGTTACCCACGACACGGTTACCCATGCGTAGAACTCACCAGTAACCAATCACCACGCGAAACGGGGGTCGATCCTTATGACACTCTTAGTACAGCCGATGCAGTCCGCCGCGCCGCTCCACCCATGCGGACGGCCCGCCGACAACACACCGGTCAGACGGATTTTCGGTCGCGATTCGATGCGGAATCGACGGACTCTCTCGAGTTCCTGTCCCCTTCGGACCGGCTGAAAGCACTGATACGTAAGACGTACATGACGCATTGAGGGAGATAGACGTGACGATCCACGAGCACGACCGGGTGTCCGCCGATCGCGACGGGAAAGGCCCCCACGCACCTGCCGGGGACACCCATGCTCTGGTCGACCGTCTGACGGCAGGCGAGCCGTACGCCGTCGCATTCGGGGGCCAGGGCAGCGCCTGGCTGGAAACCCTGGAAGAACTGGTGTCGTCGGCCGGGATCGAGGCCGACCTGGCAACGCTGGTCGGTGAGGTGGAGCTGCTGCTCGAGCCGGTGGCCAAAGAGCTCGTGGTGGTGCGCCCGATCGGTTTCGAGCCGCTCACCTGGGTGCGGGCGCTCGCGGCCGAGGACCCCGTCCCGTCGGACAAGCACCTGACGTCGGCCGCGGTGTCGATTCCCGGCGTGCTGCTCACTCAGATCGCCGCCGTGCGCGCGCTGGCGCGCCAAGGCATGGATTTGAACGACACCCCGCCGGTGGCCGTCGCGGGGCATTCGCAAGGGGTCCTCGCGGTCGAGGCGCTCAATGCCGCCGGTACCCGCGACGCCGAACTGCTGGCGATGGCCCAGCTGATCGGTGCGGCCGGGACGCTGGTGGCTCGTCGGCGCGGAATCTCCGTGCTCGGCGACCGCCCACCGATGGTGTCGGTGACCAACGCCGACCCCGAGCGCATCGGCCGCCTGCTCGACGAGTTCGCGCAGGACGTCCGCACCGTGTTGCCGCCGGTGCTGTCGATTCGCAACGGCCGGCGCTCGGTCGTCATCACCGGCACCCCCGAACAGCTGTCCCGGTTCGAGCTGTACTGCCAGCAGATCTCCGAAAAGGAAGAGGCCGACCGCAAGAACAAGCTTCGCGGTGGGGACGTCTTCGCACCGGTCTTCGACCCGGTGCAGGTGGAGGTCGGCTTCCACACGCCCCGGTTGGCCGACGGCATCGACATCGTCGGCGGCTGGGCCGAAAAGGTGGGGCTCGACGTCGCGCTGGCGCGCGAGCTGACCGAGTCCATCCTGGTGCGCCGCGTCGACTGGGTCGAGGAGATCGGCCGGGTGCACGACGCCGGTGCGCGCTGGATCCTCGACCTGGGGCCCGGTGACATCCTGACCCGGCTGACCGCGCCGGTGATCCGGGGCCTGGGTGTGGGCATCGTGCCCGCCGCGACCCGCGGCGGGCAGCGCAACCTCTTCACCGTCGGGGCCGTCCCCGAGGTGGCGCGGGCGTGGTCGACGTACGCCCCCACGGTGGTGAGCCTTCCCGACGGCCGGGTCAAGCTCTCGACGAAGTTCACCCGGTTGACCGGACGCTCGCCGATCCTGCTCGCGGGCATGACCCCGACGACCGTGGACGCCAAGATCGTCGCCGCCGCGGCCAACGCGGGGCACTGGGCCGAGCTGGCCGGCGGTGGGCAGGTCACCGAGGAGATCTTCGCCGCACGCGTCGATGAGCTCGCAACGCTGCTCGAGCCGGGCCGCACCTATCAGTTCAACGCGTTGTTCCTCGACCCGTACCTATGGAAGCTGCAGGTCGGCGGAAAGCGGTTGGTGCAGAAGGCGCGTCAGTCCGGTGCGGCGATCGATGGCCTCGTCATCAGTGCCGGCATCCCCGACCTCGAGGACGCCGTGGAGCTGATCGAGGAGCTGAACGACGTCGGCATCAGCCACGTCGTGTTCAAGCCCGGCACGGTCGAGCAGATCCGCTCGGTCATCCGGATCGCGACCGAAGTGCCCACCAAGCCGGTGATCATGCACATCGAGGGTGGGCGCGCCGGCGGCCACCACTCCTGGGAAGACCTCGACGACCTGTTGCTGGCAACGTATTCCGAGCTGCGGTCGCGCCCCAACATCACCGTCTGCGTCGGCGGTGGAATCGGCACGCCCGAGCGGGCGGCCGAATACCTGTCCGGGCGCTGGGCGCAGGCGTACGGCTTCCCGCTGATGCCGATCGACGGCATCCTGGTGGGCACCGCGGCGATGGCGGCCAAGGAGGCCACCACGTCGCCGTCGGTCAAGCGGATGCTGGTCGAGACGCAGGGCACCGACCAGTGGGTGGGCGCCGGAAAAGCCGTGGGCGGCATGGCTTCCAGCCGCAGCCAGCTGGGCGCCGACATCCACGAGATCGACAACAGCGCTTCGCGGTGCGGGCGGCTCCTCGACGAGGTCGCCGGTGACGCGGAGGCCGTCGCGGCTCGCCGCGACGAGATCATCGCGGCGATGGCCAACACGGCCAAGCCGTACTTCGGCGACGTCGCCGACATGACCTACCTGCAGTGGCTGCAGCGCTACGTCGAGCTCGCCATCGGGGAGGGCAACTCCACCGCCGACACCGCCGCACCGGGCAGCCCGTGGCTGGCCGACACCTGGCGCGACCGGTTCCAGCAGATGCTGCAACGCGCCGAAGCCCGTTTGCACGCAAACGATTCCGGACCCATCGAGACGCTGTTCAACGATGCGGCCCTGCTGGAAAGGCCTGACGACGCGATCGCCGCGCTGCTGGCCCACTACCCCGACGCCGACACCGTGCAGCTGCACCCGGCGGACATCCCCTTCTTCGTCACCCTGTGCAAGACGCTGGGCAAGCCGGTCAACTTCGTGCCGGTCATCGACAAGGACGTGCGGCGCTGGTGGCGCAGCGACTCGCTGTGGCAGGCGCACGACGCCCGATACGACGCCGACCAGGTGTGCATCATCCCGGGCACCGCGGCCGTGGCCGGCATCACCCGGATGGACGAACCGGTCGGTGAGTTGCTGGACCGCTTCGAGCAGGCCGCCATCGACGAGGTGCTCTCCTCCAACGGGCGGCCCCGGGCCGTCGCGTCGCGTCGGCTGGGCCGCCCGGACGTCACCGGCCCGCTGGCCGTCGTGCTGGACGCCCCCGACGTGCAGTGGGCCGGCCGCACCGCGACCAACCCGGTCCACCGGATCGCCGACCCCGGCGATTGGCTCGTGCACGACGGGCCCGAAAGTCGCCGCGCCACACACTCATTCACCGGCGCGCGGCTCGAGGTCGACGGCGATCGGGTGATGCTCAGCGTCCCGATCTCTGGAACCTGGATCGACATCCCGTTCACCCTGCCGCCCAACACCGTCGACGGCGGCACCCCCGTGGTGTCCACCGAGGACGCCGCCACCGCCATGCGCGCCGTGCTGGCGATCGCCGCCGGTGTCGACGGGCCGGAATTCCTGCCCGCGGTCGTCGACGGCACGGCCGCCGTGACGGTGGACTGGGACCCCGAGCGGGTCGCCGACCACACCGGGGTCACCGCCACCTTCGGCGAGCCGCTCGCTCCCGGCCTCACCACCGTGCCCGACGCGCTCGTCGGCCTGTGCTGGCCCGCGGTTTTCGCGGCGATCGGCTCGGCGGTCACCGACGCCGGCGTGCCGGTCGTCGAGGGCCTGCTGAGCCTCGTGCACCTGGACCACGCCGCCCATGTGGTCGGCGCGCTGCCCAAGGTGGAGGCCGAATTGGCAATCAGCGCAACGGCTTCCCCGGCCGTCGACACCGACATGGGCCGAGTGGTCAGGGTCGCGGTGACGATCGCCGGCGCCGACGGCGCGACCATCGCCCGTCTCGACGAGCGCTTTGCGATCCTCGGTCGCACCGGCGCCGCCGAGCTCACCGACCCGGTGCGGGCCGGCGGTGCGGTGTCGGAGAACGCGACCGACACCCCGCGCCGCCGCCGCCGCGACGTGCGGCTGACCGCCCCGGTCGACATGCGACCGTTCGCGGTGGTGTCCGGCGACCACAACCCGATCCACACCGACCGGGCGGCCGCCCTGCTGGCCGGCCTGGAATCGCCGATCGTGCATGGGATGTGGTTGTCGGCCGCGGCGCAGCACGCGGTGACCGCCACCGACGGCCAGGCGCGCCCGCCGGCCCGGCTGATCGGCTGGACCGCCCGATTCCTGGGCATGGTGCGTCCCGGCGACGAGGTCGACTTTCGCGTCGAGCGCGTCGGAATCGACCAGGGTGCAGAGGTTTTGGAGGTCGCGGCGCGCATCGGGTCCGATCTGGTGATGTCGGCGACGGCGCGCCTGGCCGCCCCGCACACGGTGTACGCCTTCCCGGGTCAGGGCATTCAGCACAAGGGCATGGGCATGGACGTCCGCGCCCGCTCGAAGGCCGCCCGCAAGGTGTGGGACAAGGCGGACAAGTTCACCCGCGACACGCTGGGCTTCTCGGTGCTGCACGTGGTGCGCGACAACCCGACCAGCATCATCGCCAGCGGCGTGCACTACAACCACCCCGAGGGGGTGCTGTACCTGACGCAGTTCACCCAGGTCGCGATGGCGACCGTCGCGGCGGCCCAGGTCGCCGAGATGCGGGAGCAAGGCGCCTTCGTCGAAGGCGCGATCGCCTGCGGCCACTCGGTCGGCGAGTACACCGCGCTGGCCTGCGTCACCGGCATCTACGAACTGGAAGCGTTGCTGGAGACGGTGTTTCACCGGGGTTCGAAGATGCATGACATCGTGCCCCGCGACGAGCTGGGCCGCTCGAACTACCGGCTGGCCGCCATCCGCCCGTCGCAGATCGACCTGCCCGACGACGAGGTCCCCGGCTTCGTGGCCGGAATCGCCGAGCGCACCGGCGAATTCCTGGAGATCGTGAACTTCAACCTGCGCGGTTCGCAGTACGCGATCGCAGGCACGGTCCGCGGCCTCGAGGAGCTGGAGGCCGAGGTGGAGCGGCGCCGCGAGCTCACCGGTGGCAAGCGTTCGTTCATCCTGGTGCCCGGCATCGACGTGCCCTTCCACTCGCGGGTGCTGCGCGTCGGGGTGGCGGAGTTCCGCCGCTCGCTGGAACGCGTCATGCCGCGCGACAAGAATCCCGACGTCATCATCGGGCGCTACATCCCGAACCTGGTGCCCCGCCCGTTCACCCTCGACCGCGACTTCATCCAGGAGATCCGCGATCTGGTGCCCGCCGAGCCGCTCGACGCGATCCTGGCCGACTACGACACCTGGCTGGCCGAGCGCCGGAACGAGATGGCGCGCATCGTCTTGATCGAGCTGCTGGCCTGGCAGTTCGCCAGCCCCGTGCGTTGGATCGAAACCCAGGACCTGCTTTTCACCGAGGAGGCCGCGGGCGGCCTGGGCGTGGAGCGGTTCGTCGAGATCGGTGTGAAGTCCGCGCCGACCGTCGCCGGACTGGCCACCAACACCCTCAAGTTGCCCGAATATGCCCACAGCACAGTCGAAGTGCTCAACGCCGAGCGCGACGCCGCGGTGCTGTTCGCCACCGACACCGACCCCGAGCCGGAGCCCGACGCCGACGAGCCGGCCGCCGATTCCGACGCTGCCGCGTCGGACGGTGGGCCCAACCCCAATGTCGCCCCAGTCGTCGCTGCGGCTCCCGCCGCAGTTCCGTCCGGTGCTCCGAGGCCCGATGACATCGGGTTCGACGCCGCCGACGCCACCCTGGCGTTGATCGCGCTGTCGGCCAAGATGCGCATCGACCAGATCGAGGAGCTCGACTCCATCGAGTCGATCACCGACGGCGCCTCGTCGCGGCGCAACCAGTTGCTGGTCGACCTCGGGTCGGAGTTGAACCTGGGCGCCATCGACGGCGCCGCCGAGGCTGACCTGGCCGGCCTGCGGTCGCAGGTCACCAAGCTGGCCCGTACCTACAAGCCTTTCGGCCCAGTGCTTTCCGACGCGATCAACGACCAACTGCGCACCGTGCTTGGGCCCTCCGGCAAGCGGCCCGCCGCGATCGCCGAGCGTGTCAAGAAGACGTGGGAGCTCGGCGACGGCTGGGCCAAGCACGTCACGGTCGAAGTCGCGCTGGGTACCCGCGAGGGCAACAGCGTTCGCGGGGGCGCCATGGGACACCTGCACGAGGGCGCGCTGGCCGACGCCGCGTCGGTCGACAAGGTCGTCGACGCCGCGGTCGCTTCCGTGGCCGCGCGGCGCGGGATCGCGGTGGCGCTGCCCTCTTCGGGAGGCGGCGGCGGTGCGACCGTCGACGCGGCCGCGCTGAGCGAATTCACCGACCAGATCACCGGTCGCGACGGTGTGCTCGCCTCGGCGGCCCGCCTGATCCTGGGCCAGCTCGGCCACGACAACCCGGTGAGCGCGCCGCCGGCCGCCACCGACGCCGAGCTCATCGACCTGGTCACCGCCGAACTCGGCGCGGACTGGCCGCGTTTGGTGGCACCGGCTTTCGACGCCAAGAAGGCCGTCGTGTTCGACGACCGGTGGGCCAGTGCCCGCGAGGACTTGGTCAAGCTCTGGCTGGCCGACGAGGGTGAGATCGACGCCCAGTGGAAGAGCCTGTCCGAAAGGTTCGAGGGCGCGGGCCACGTCGTCGCGACCCAGGCCACCTGGTGGCAGGGCAAATCGCTGGCCGCCGGTCGCCAGATCCACGCCTCGCTGTACGGCCGCATCGCGGCCGGCGCCGAGAACCCCGACCCCGGCCCGTACCGCAGCGAAGTCGCCGTCGTGACGGGCGCTTCCAAGGGATCGATCGCCGCGTCGGTCGTCGCGCGACTGCTCGACGGCGGAGCCACCGTCATCGCCACGACGTCCAAACTCGACGACGAGCGGCTGGCGTTCTACCGCGGGCTCTACCGCGACCACGCCCGGTACGGTGCGGCGCTGTGGGTGGTCGCCGCCAACATGGCGTCCTACTCCGACATCGACGCGCTGGCGGAATGGATCGGCACCGAGCAGACCGAAAGCCTTGGGCCGCAATCCATTCACATCAAGGACGCGCAGACACCGACGCTGCTCTTCCCGTTCGCGGCGCCGCGTGTCGCCGGGGACCTGTCGGAGGCGGGTTCGCGCTCCGAGATGGAGATGAAGGTTCTGCTCTGGGCGGTGCAGCGGTTGATCGGTGGGCTATCCAAGATCGGTGCCGAGCGCGACATCGCGTCGCGGCTGCACGTGGTGCTGCCCGGTTCGCCCAACCGCGGCATGTTCGGTGGCGACGGCGCCTACGGCGAGGCCAAGTCGGCGCTGGACGCGGTGGTGAGTCGCTGGCACGCCGAATCCTCGTGGGCCGCGAGGGTCAGCCTCGCGCACGCGCTGATCGGCTGGACCCGCGGCACCGGGCTGATGGGCCACAACGACGCCATCGTCGAGGCCGTCGAGGAGGCCGGTGTCACCACGTATTCCACCGAGCAGATGGCGGCCATGCTGCTGGGTCTCTGCGACGTCGAGTCCAAGGTGGCGGCGGCCGGCGCGCCGATCAAGGCCGACCTGACCGGCGGCCTTGCCGAGGCCAACCTCGACATGGCCGAACTGGCCGCCAAGGCGCGCGAACAGGCCACGTCGGGCGATCAGGTCGTGGATGACGTTGCGGCGGAAGGCACCATCGCCGCGCTGCCGTCCCCGCCGCGAGGCTTCAAGCCGGCGCCACCGCCCGAATGGGCCGACCTGGACGTCGACCCCGCCGACCTGGTGGTGATCGTCGGCGGCGCCGAGATCGGTCCCTACGGTTCGTCGCGCACCCGGTTCGAGATGGAAGTCGACAACGAGCTGTCGGCCGCGGGCGTCCTCGAGCTGGCCTGGACCACCGGGCTGGTCCGGTGGGAGGACGACCCCCAACCCGGTTGGTATGACACCGAATCCGGAGACCTGGTCGACGAGACCGAACTGGTCGAGCGCTACCACGACATCGTGGTCGAGCGGGTGGGCATCCGCGAGTTCGTCGACGACGGCGCGATCGATCCCGATCACGCATCGCCGCTGCTGGTGTCGGTGTTCCTGGAAAAGGACTTCTCCTTCGTGGTGTCCTCGGAGGCCGACGCTCGCGCCTTCGTCGAATTCGACCCCGAGCACACCATCGTGCGGCCGGTGCCCGACTCCAGCGACTGGCAGGTGATCCGCAAGGCCGGCACCGAGATTCGGGTCCCGCGCAAGACCAAGCTGTCGCGGGTCGTCGGCGCGCAGGTCCCCACCGGATTCGATCCGACCGTGTTCGGCATCAGCCAGGACATGGCCAGCTCGACCGACCGGGTGGCGTTGTGGAACATCGTCGCGACCGTCGACGCATTCCTGTCGTCGGGATTCACCCCGACCGAGTTGATGCGATGGGTGCACCCGGGCCTGGTCGCCAGCACCCAGGGCACCGGAATGGGCGGCATGACGTCGATGCAGACGATGTATCACGGCAACCTGCTCGGCCGGAACAAGCCGAACGACATCCTGCAGGAAGTGCTGCCGAATGTGGTTGCCGCGCACGTCATTCAGAGCTATGTGGGTAGCTACGGCGCGATGATTCACCCGGTAGGCGCGTGCGCGACCGCGGCGGTGTCGGTCGAGGAGGGCGTCGACAAGATCCGCCTCGGCAAGGCCGAACTGGTGGTCGCCGGCGGCTTCGACGACCTGACGCTGGAAGCCATCATCGGCTTCGGTGACATGGCCGCCACCGCCGACTCGTCCATGATGCGGGGCCGGGGCATCCACGACTCGAAGTTCTCCCGGCCCAACGACCGGCGCCGGCTCGGCTTCGTCGAGGCGCAGGGCGGTGGCACCATCCTGCTCGCCCGGGGCGACCTGGCGCTCAAGATGGGCCTGCCCGTATTGGCCGTGGTCGCCTACGCGCAGTCGTTCGCCGACGGCGTGCACAGCTCGATCCCGGCCCCGGGCCTGGGTGCGCTGGGCGCCGGCCGCGGCGGCAGGGACTCGCAGTTGGCGCGGGCGCTCGGCAAGCTCGGCGTCGGTGCCGACGACATCGCGGTGATCTCCAAGCACGACACCTCGACGCTGGCCAACGATCCCAACGAGACCGAGCTGCACGAGCGGCTGGCCGACTCGCTGGGCCGCTCCGAGGGCGCACCGCTGTTCGTGGTGTCGCAGAAGAGCCTCACCGGCCACGCCAAGGGCGGCGCGGCGGTGTTCCAGATGATGGGCCTGTGCCAGATGCTGCGCGACGGGGTGATCCCGCCGAACCGCAGCCTGGACTGCGTCGACGACGAGCTGGCCGGCTCGGCGCACTTCGTGTGGGTGCGCGAGACGCTGCGGCTGGGCGAGAAGTTCCCGCTCAAGGCGGGGCTGCTGACCAGCCTCGGGTTCGGCCACGTGTCGGGGCTGGTGGCGCTGGTGCACCCGCAGGCGTTCATCGCGTCGCTGGATGCCGATCAGCGCGCGGACTACCAGCGGCGTGCGGAGGCGCGGCTGCTCGCCGGTCAGCGCCGGTTGGTCTCGGCCATCGCCGGCGGCGCGCCGATGTACGAGCGGCCGGCGGACCGTCGTTTCAGCCATGACGCACCGGAGAAGCGCCAGGAGGCGGCGATGCTGCTGGACCCGGCGTCTCGGCTCGGTGAGGGCGAGGCGTACGAGGTCTCGCCCGGATGACGTCAACTACCGTCCGTTAGCCTGGCGTCCCATGGGAATTGTCGGTGTGGGGATCGACGTCGTCTCCATCCCTGATTTCGCCGAGCAGGTCGACCAGCCGGGAACCGTCTTCTCCGAGACGTTCACTCCGGGTGAGCGCCGCGATGCCTCGGACAAGAGTTCGTCGGCGGCGCGCCACCTGGCGGCACGGTGGGCTGCGAAGGAGGCGGTGATCAAGGCCTGGTCGGGGTCCCGGTTCGCCCAGCGGCCCGTGCTCCCGGAGGACATCCACCGGGACATCGAGGTGGTCACCGACATGTGGGGCCGGCCCCGGGTGCGGCTCAGCGGCGACATCGCCAAGCACCTGGCCGACGTGACGATCCACGTGTCACTGACACACGAGGGAGACACCGCGGCCGCGGTGGCGATCCTGGAGACGACCTGACGCCTCTCGCGAGCAGATGCAAAGTCGCATCTGCCGCGGAGGATTCATGCGACTTTGCGTCTGCTGGGCCGGGAAAGTGGGGGACTAGCCTCGAGATCATGAGCGATCTGGTGGAACGCGTCCGCGAGCTGTTGCCGTCGGTGCGCCGCGACCTCGAGGACCTGATCCGCATCGAGTCGGTGTGGGCCGACCCGGGCCGCCGCGACGAGGTGCATCGCAGCGCGCGGTCGGTGGCGGAGCTGTTGTCGCAGGCCGGTTTTGGCGATGTGCGGGTCGTCAGCGAGGGTGGGGCGCCCGCGGTCATCGCGCGACACCCCGCGCCGCCGGGCGCGCCGACCGTGCTGCTGTACGCCCACCACGACGTGCAGCCCGAAGGCGACACCGGCCAGTGGGCGTCACCGCCCTTTGAGCCCACCGAACGTGACGGGCGGCTCTACGGCCGTGGTAGCGCCGACGACAAGGCTGGTATCGCAACGCATTTGGCGGCGTTCCGGGCGCACGGCGGCCGGCCCCCGGTTGGCGTGACCGTATTCGTCGAGGGCGAGGAGGAATCCGGCTCGCCGTCCTTGGGCCGGTTGCTCGCCGCCCACCGCGACGCGCTGTCCGCCGACGTCATCGTCATCGCCGACTCCGACAACTGGAGCACCGGCGTTCCGGCGCTGACGGTTTCGTTGCGCGGCCTCGTCGACTGCGTGGTCGAGGTCGCCACGCTCGATCACGGCCTGCACTCCGGTATCTGGGGTGGCGTGGTGCCCGACGCGGTGAGCGTCCTGGTGCGGCTGCTGGCGAGCCTGCACGATGACGACGGCAACGTGGCCGTCGCCGGCCTGCACGAAAGCACCGCCGCCGCCGTGGATTACCCGCCCGAGCGGGTGCGCGCCGACTCCGGGCTGCTGGACGGGGTGTCCGAGATCGGTTCGGGCCCGGCGCCGCAGCGGCTGTGGGCCAAACCGGCGATCAACGTGATCGGCATCGACACCACGCCGATCGACAAGGCGTCGAACACGCTGATCCCGCGTGCCCGGGCGAAGATCAGCATGCGGGTTGCGCCCGGCGGCGACGCCGAGGCGCACCTGGACGCGTTGACTTCGCACCTGCGCGAGCACGCACCTTGGGGCGCACGGGTCACCGTCACCCGCGGCGACGTTGGCGAGCCCTACGCCATCGACGCCAGCGGCCCGGTGTACGACGCCGCGCGGGCCGCGTTCCGGCAGGCCTGGGGGACCGACCCGATCGACATGGGCATGGGCGGCTCCATCCCGTTCATCGCCGAATTCGCCGAGGCGTTCCCGCACGCCAAGATCCTGGTCACCGGCGTCGAGGACCCAAACACCCAGGCGCACAGCATCAACGAGAGCCTGCACCTCGGCGTGCTGGAACGCGCCGCGATCGCCGAGGCGCTGCTGCTGGCCAGCCTGGCCTGACGGCGGCCCTACCGCACCAACGCTTTACCGCCGTTGTGATACGGCGTTGTTGTTTCCCGTCTTCTCGATTCTCGGTGAACCCGAGTGATAGGTCACCGCGTTGTCGTCGCCGAAAACGTCGAGGGTGTCGGCGCTGTCGAGTGCGACATGATTTCCGCTGCCGAAGACCTCGAGCCGTTGGCAGTGGCCGGTGACGGTATAGGTGTTGTTGTCGCCGTCCAGCTTCAGGTTGCCGTTGTTGCAGTCGATCGTGGTCTTCGCGCCGCTATTGATCATCACCAGATTTCCTTGGACGGTGGTGCCGGCGTGGCTCAAGAAGAACGCGACCGCCAGCGCCGCCACGACCGCGCACATCCCCAGCATCAACTTGCCTCGCGACGTATTCGCAAGCTTCGCGATTTCGCCGAACCAGCGCGGGCCGCCGAACTGTCCGCCACTGGGCGCCGCGAACGGCTCCGGCGCGGTGCCGGAGCCGTTCTCGAGGTCGCGGATGTATTGCTCGGGGTCGTCCGCGTCCACGGCTAAATGATCCGCCTCGGCCTGCGTGGAGTGCAATGGTCGCCCCTGATCACCGGCATCGGGCTGACCGTTACGGCCAGGGGAAGCCGGGTGCCGGCGCGGGCACCTCGGACGGGTCAGCTTCCCGGAAGTGATACACCGGGCCCGACGGGGTGCTTTCAGCGGTCACCGCGAACCAATGACAAACGCTCAGGTCGAACCCGGGCGGTATCGGAACCGTGTATCCCCATTTCTGGCCGGGGCAGTAATGCCAATAGGACGGCGGCGTAGCTTCGGCGCGTGCGGCCAAGCCCATAGCGGCCGCCGCGACGCCGCCGGAAATCATTGCCGCCCCGATGATGCGACTGAGGGGTCCGTTCATATGAGAAAGCCTTCCGTTGCCAATTGTGCTGCACGCTACGGCGCACCACTGGTGAAATTCTTGGCGTTCGCTTCCGCTACCGATCTCAACTTGCCTGACGGCCCGCCCGCCGACCTCCTCACGGCAACCCCCGCGTGCAAAAGTTGCCGAGGCGCCCGAACCGGCGCAAAGTACCGGTCAGCGGGGGCAGTAGGGAGCAAGTGATGAAGACACAGTTTGCTGCGGCCTCCGCGGCATTGGTTTCAGCGTCGCTGCTAACGGCGCAGGGTGCGGTCGCCGCGCCGGGCGATGCGGTGGTGTACACCGTGACCTCGGACGCCCCGTTGGCCGCGGTGTCGTATATCGATGCGACGGGCACGCTGCAGATGCTGACCAATCAGCCCGCGCCGTGGTCGATCTCGTTCACCAGTAAGGACACCAGTCCCGCGGCGGTGCTGACGGTCGCCGCGAACCCGACCGGTCAGAAGACGACCTGCACGATCACGGTCAATGGGACGGTGAAGGACACCAAGTCGACGACGGGCACGGGTGAAGCCGGCCTGGCGCAGTGCGCCGCGTAACCGCTCCGCGGTTCACACCGACAGGTCGCGCCGAAGCTTGGCCACGTGGCCGGTGGCCTTGACGTTGTATTGCGCGACGGCGATCTTGCCCTTCTCGTCCACCACGAAGGTCGAGCGGATCACGCCCTGCACCGTCCTGCCGTACATCTGCTTCTCGCCGTAGGCGCCCCAGGCCGTCAGCACCTTGCGGTCGGGATCCGAGAGCAGCGGGAACGTCAGCTTCTCGGCGTCGCGGAATTTGGCCAGCTTCTCCGGCTTGTCGGGGGAGATGCCGATGACGTCGAGGCCGGCGTCGCCGAGTTCGCGCAGGTTGTCGCGGAAGTCGCAGGCCTGCTTCGTGCAGCCCGGCGTCGAGGCCGCGGGGTAGAAGTACACGATGACGCGACGGTCCTTGTAGTCGGACAGCGACACCTTATTGCCGTCGGCGTCGGGCAGGCTGAAGGGGGGCGCTTTGTCGCCCGGCGCAAGCCGCGTGGTCTCGGCCAATTTCTAGGCCCCTTTCTGTTCACCGGAGCGTTGGGGTTATCGCCAGCTGATCTAGGGTAGTGCCTCAGGTGCATCAGGCCGATTGGGAGGACAGACACGTGGCGGACCGGGACCCCGAGGCCATCAAGCGGGACATCGACGTCGCCCGCGACCAGCTGGCGGCCACCGTCGACTCGCTTGCCGTGCGCGCCAACCCGCGCCGCCTCGCCGACGACCTCAAGGTTCGGGTGATCGCGTTCGTCAAGAAGCCCGCGGTGACGGTCTCACTGGCCGGCGTCGGCGTCCTCGTCGTCGTGGTCGTGGTGCACCGGGTGCGCAACCGCTGACCCGTCAGGTCATGCCGGCGCCCGTGCCGCTCTGAACGTGCACCGGGAGGTCATCGGCCCACGGCTGGGTGGTAGCCATGTCCTCGACCTCGACGTAGCCGCGCTCGAATTCGCCGGTCGCCGCGTCCACCAGGCGGTACTCCTGACGCTGGATGTGGATGGGCTGCGCGTCCAGGATCACCACCCGCACGTCACCGGGCTCGAAGTTGCAGCGCTGCTGTAGCGCCTCGATGAGGCATTCGTTGTGCATGTGCCCATCGCCGAAGTTCCAGCCCAGCACCATTGCGCAGAGATTCTCGCCTTCGCAGAGGTTGTAGTCGGCCTCGTCGTAGCCGGCCAAAGCGCGGTGTACCAGGGTGTAGAGCGCGCGGCCGTGGGTGTTCATCCCTCGGAAGGCGTAGGCGAGGTGAATGGGGACCAAGGTCTCTTCTTTGGTTTTGTAGAGACGCTCGAGCTGTAGGTGATACATCGGTCCCAGCGCGCGGGAGCCGGTGCGGATCTTCTCGTCGACCGACGGCTTGACGCACCACACCGTGGTGTCCCAGTTGCCCGCGTAATACCGCATGCCCGGCAGGAAGGACACCTTGCGCGGGTAGAGGTTTCCGACGACGACCACCCCGGCGATGACGACGAACAGGATCGCCACCGGCAACGGATTGGCCACATCGGACAACCCGAGCCAGGCGTGCGCCACGAACAGCGACAGCACGCCGAAGATCATGAAGACGTTCCACTCCAGCGGCACCCCCATCGGGAAGGCCAGCAGGATGTTCAGGTGGAAGACGATCATCACGAACGCGGCGATGGCCGTCGGCCAGCCGCCGTGGGAGAACAGCAGCGCCAGTGGTACCAGGCCTTCCACGGCGGTGGAGAAGTGCGCGATGAAACCCGCCAGCGCGCTGGGGCGCAGGTCGTCCGGGTAGCGCTTGAACATCGAGCGCTTGAGCGCCCCGGAGGGGATGAACGGGTTGTTCGCGAGCATCGTCGAGATCACGAACGGGAAGTGCCGGTTGAGCTTTGAGGTGGCCGCCCCGAGCCAGATCACCATGAAGACCACCTTGGCCCCGATGATGGAGTCCGCCCCGGCGAACAGGAAGACCAGCGCCAGCGGCGCATAGACCTCACCGCGCGCGGCCAAAAAGATCACCTTGTCGCGCAGACCGAGGACGGCCAGGACCGACAGGATCGCGACGGTGTGCCAAGGGGCCAGCACGCCAATGTCGGTGTGCAGGGCGGGGATTGCGCCGGTGCCATCGGACACCAGCGCGATGGCGAGCAGCGCCAGCAGCGCGCCGTAGAGGATGGCGTCGAGCGGGCTGCGGACGCTGCCCTTGGTCAGCGGCACCCGATCGGGCCACGGGGGCAGCCGGATGGTGCTGGGCCGCAACCAGTACAGGATGGAGCCCATCGGCGGGAAGTACCGGCCGGCCAGCGGCCCGAAGCAACAGCCCAGGCCGATGACTTCGAACAGCATCGTGTACAGCACGGCCTTCTCGAACACGATCGGTTCCGACCACCAGGCGGCGACGCCCGTGAAGCTGCCGATGCCCGTCGTGCACCACCCGAACACCCAGCCGCCGAGGATGTACAGCGCGATCTTCACGCCATACATCACATGCATCACCAGCGGGGTGCCGAACCCGTTCTCGGCGATGTGGCGCACCATCGGGACGATCCGTTGCGCGCGGGGTTGCTTGCTCCACTCGGCCACGTCGACGACGGGCAGGTTCGGCTGGATGAACCCCATGGCAGCTCCTTCGACGCAAAGGGCGTTCGCTGTGAAGGAGAAGCTACCTGCAGCATCAATCGTGTGGCGGCCAAATCACGACGAAAAGTGGTCCGAGCGGCCGTTAGCCGCCCCCGGTATGTCAACTGTGCGCCGTCAGGGTTTCGAACCCCGGACCCGCTGATTAAGAGTCAGCTGCTCTACCAACTGAGCTAACGGCGCTTTCGACGGCCGAGACCGCGTACGCGACAATAACAGGCGTCCTGCCGCGGAGTGAAATCCCGGTTTCCTTCCAGGTTAGCCACCCGAGAGCGCTCGCGGGGGCCTCGGGAAACCCGATCGCTGAAACCGTCTGCCGCGCAAGCCCCGTCAGAACAGGGTCCCGCAGTAGGGGGCCCGATCGGTGCTGAAGGCGGCATCCAGGTCGCGTATCGCGCCCGGGCGCTCTTCGGTGATCCGGCCCGCTCGCAGGAGCTCGGAGGCCGGGTGTGCGCCCATGTAGATGGTGGCCAGATCTGCCAGGCCGATGCCGACGTCGGTGGGCCCGTCGTGCGGTGTGCACTTGCCCACGCCGTCACGGGCCTGCAGGAGGAACCGCCCGCCGGCGAGGTCGAGGGGGTCGGTGACCTCCAGCGCGAGGTCGATGTCCGCCGCATACGCGCGGGTGCCCAGCACCTCGGGCACGTCGTTGATCCGCACCCAGAGGAAATCGCTCACACCGGTGGTTTCGGCGGCCCGCAGGTCGGTGAGCTTGAGCGGCAGCGGGTCGTCGACCGGCACGTCGATCTCGACCGTGTTGAACATCTCCAGGGCCAACAACGTTTGCAGCAGCTCGGTATGGGCCTCGTCGGTGATGGGGCAGAAGTCTTCGACGACCACGGTGCCCAACGGTGGCCGGTAGCCGTGATTCGACTCACCCACGACGCGGTAGGTCAGGAAGCCGTCCGGATGGATCGTGTAGTTCAACGGGCTGCCGTTGCCTCGCTGCACCGGCAGGTCCTGCCGATGGTCCGCCCACCAGGCTTCGTTGCGGGCCACCGCCCCATTCGTTGCAGCACACCATCTTTCGTAGATTTCCGGCAAGTGGTCTTTTGCCTCGGCGGCGGTGATCTCGCGCGCCCGGATCTCCGCCGGCGGCGTGCGCAGCTTGGCGAAGCGGCGGTCGACGGAGTAGCTGCGCAGATAGCTGCCCACGCCGGCGCCGAAGCCGTCGTACATCGCGGTCTGGGTCGGCACCCCGAAGACGATCGGGTAGCCGCGTTCGATCAGTATGCCGAGCCCCTTCGCGCTGAGCTGCCCCCAGACGCCCTTGCCTTGGTGAGTGGACGCGACGGCGATCATCGTCAGCCACGCGGCCCGCAGGCTGGCGCCGCCCGCCACGGTGAGTCGCGTGGGATAGATGATCGACGTCCCCACCAAGAACGGTTGCTGAGGATCGGAGGCGTCCTCGGCAACGAGGATGTCATCGACGCTGACGCGTCGTTTCCACGCCTCGACGCCGCGTGGGTCGACCGGATCACCGAAAGTGCGAGCCTGGTTCGCATACACGGCGGCGAGGTCGTCTTCGGTTGGATGCCTCATGCTGATGGCGTCGTCCGTCGAGGTCATCACGCATCCAATCCGCTTATCGCCCAGCCGAACAGTCGCTCCGCACAGCGAATGACGCAGTGCGGTCTCCCGTTTGACTCCGATACCCGAGTGATCGATTACCAAACATGGCCGCCCGTCCCGGTGAAGGTGGGTCAGTGCGTCCGGTTCGGGTATAGGGATACGCCGGGGGACTTCGAGCTGAAAGGACCGAAGATGCTGCAGGCGATCACCAGAGTTGCCATCGCCGCGCCGCGCCGCATCATCGGGCTCGCCTTCCTGGTCCTCGTTGCGGCGGCCGTCTTCGGTCTTCCGGTGATCAACAACCTGTCGGGGGGCGGCTTTCAGGACCCGACCTCGGAATCCGCGCGGGCCACCGAGGTACTGCGGGACAAGTTCAACCAGACCGACCAGCAGATGATCATCGTCGTCACCGCCCCGGACGGAGCCCAGAGCTATCAGGCGCGCGACGTCGGAACCGACATCGCCAACCGCTTGAAGACATCACCATGGGTGCTGAACGTGTCGTCGGCGTGGACGGCCCCGCCGCAGGCCGCCGCCCAACTGGTCAGCAAGGACCAGAAGTCCGGGATGATCGTGGCCGGCCTGAAGGGCGGCGAGAACGACGCCCAGAAGTACGCCAGCCGGCTCACCGACCAATTGGTGCACGACCGCGACGGCGTCACGGTGCGCGCCGGCGGCATGGCCGTGGCGTACGCCCAGATCAACGACCAGAACGAGCGTGACCTGCTGTTGATGGAGTCCATCGCGATCCCGCTGAGCTTCGCGGTGCTGGTCTGGGTGCTCGGTGGCGTGGTGGCGGCGGCACTGCCCATCGTGCTGGGCACCCTCGCCATCGTCTGCACCATGTCGGTGTTGCGGCTGATCACCTTCGCCACCGACGTGTCGACGTACGCGCTGGACCTGAGCATCGCGATGGGACTCGCCCTGGCGATCGACTACAACCTGCTGATCATCAGTCGTTTCCGCGAGGAGCTGGCGCGCAGCGGCGACCGGGAGCGGGCACTGCGCAGGACCATGTCCACCGCGGGTCGCACGGTGCTGTTCTCCGCCACCACGGTCGGGTTGTCGATGGCTGTGATGGCGGTCTTCCCGATGTACTTCCTGAAATCGTCGGCCTACACCATCGTGGCCACCGCGGCCATCGTCGCGATCGCGGCGGTCGTCGTCACCCCCGCGGCGATCGCGCTGCTGGGTCCCCGGCTGGACTCCCTCGACGGCCGCCGGGTGCTGCATCGCATCCTGCACGGGCAGCGGTCGTTCCGTGATCACGCGCACAAGCCGCTCGAGGAGCAGTTCTGGTACCGGTCGACCCGATACGTGTTGCGCCACGCCCTGCCGGTCGGTCTCAGCGTCGTCGCGTTGCTGCTCCTGCTCGGCGTCCCGTTCCTGGGCGTGAAGTGGGGCTTTCCCGACGAGCGGGTGCTGCCCCGGTCCGCGTCGGCGCGCCAAGTCGCCGACATGCTGGACGACGACTTCGCCAACGGATTCGGCAACGGCGTCACCGTCGTCGTCCCCGACGCCCGCGGCGTGGGGGCCGCCGACCTGAACCGCTACGCCGCCGCGCTGTCGCGCGTGTCCGACGTCTCCTCGGTCACCGCCCCGACCGGGACATTCGTCGCCGGCAACCGGATGGGACCGCCCGCGACGGCCGCCGGCGCTGCCAACGGCGGCGCCTTCTTGACCGTGGCCAGCAGCGCGCCCCTCTACTCGCAGGCGTCGAACGCGCAGCTCGACCAGCTGCACAAGGTCCCCGGACCGGCGGGACGGTCGACGGAGATGACCGGGCTGGCGCAGATCAACCGCGACAGCGTCGGCGCGATCACCAAGCGGTTACCCCTGGTGTTCGGGTTGATCGCCGTCATCACCTTCGCGCTGCTGTTCCTGCTGACCGGCAGCGCGGTGCTGCCGCTGCAAGCGTTGGCGTGCAACCTGCTGTCGCTGACGGCCGCATTCGGGGCCATGGTGTGGATCTTCCAGGACGGCAACCTCGGCGCGCTGGGCACCACGCCCAACGGCACGTTGAACGCCAACATCCCGGTGCTGTTGTTCTGCATCGCCTTCGGCCTGGCCATGGATTACGAGGTGTTCCTGGTATCCCGGATCCACGAATACTGGCAGGCGTCGCAAGCCATCCAGGAAACGCCGCCCACTTCGGCCGAGGCGCGCGCCGCCACCGACGAGAGCACGGCCCTGGGCATCGCCGGCATCGGCCGGGTGGTGACCACCGCGGCGGTGGTGATGTCGATTTCCTTCGCCGCGTTGATCCCCGCGCACGTGTCGTTCATGCGCATGCTCGGCGTCGGCCTGACCCTGGCCGTCCTCGCCGACGCCACCCTGGTGCGGATGGTCCTGGTGCCCGCGTTCATCCACCTGCTCGGCCGATGGACGTGGTGGGCCCCCAAACCGTTGGAGGTGCTGCGGCAACGGTCCGATACGGGTGAAGACGCGGCCGCCGCGGTGGGGCGGCGGCGCTGGGCCGCTGACGCGGCCGAGCCGGAGCGCCCGTCGATCCGGAGGTGGCCCACCAAAGCCGCGACGTATCGTCACTAGCCCACTCTTGGCTCGCGCGGGTAGAGGCCGCCGCGACAGGGTCGGCCAACCGGCCTGAGCGCACCTTCCGGCCGGCCCTGCGTGACACCTGATCACGGACCTGTCAAGGTCGGCGTGCTTGTGCACAAAACGCATTACAATGCATGCACTGTTTCTGGTCAGCGGTGACCAACTACATCGGATTTCGTGGAAGGTCACTCGATGACGCCTTTGCGCAGACGACGATCGTGGCTGGCCGCCGCGATCGCTTCGGTTGCTGTGTTCGGCGTCGCCTGCGGGGGCAGCCATACCGCTGCCCCGGCGAAAGTGATCTTCGACAAGGGCACCCCATTCGCGGACCTGCTCGTCCCGAAGCTGACCTCCTCGGTGACCGACGGGGCCGTCGGTGTCACCGTCGACGCCCCTGTGACCGTCAGCGTGGCCGACGGTGTTCTCGCGTCGGTGACCATGGTCAACGAGAACGGCAAATCCATCAGCGGGCAGCTCAGCCCCGACGGGCTGCGCTGGTCGACCACCGAGCAACTCGGCTACAACAGGCGCTACACCCTGAGCGTGAAAGCGCTGGGCATGGGGGGCGCGGCGAATCGGCAGATGACCTTCCAGACCAGTTCGCCCGCCCACCTGACGATGCCCTACGTCGCCCCGGGCGACGGCGAGGTGGTGGGCATCGGTGAGCCGGTGGCGATCCGGTTCGACGAGAACATCGCGGACCGCGCCGCCGCGCAGAAGGCGATCAAGATCACCACAAACCCGCCCGTCGAGGGCGCCTTCTACTGGCTCAACAATCGCGAAGTACGTTGGCGCCCAGAGCATTTCTGGAAATCCGGGACGGCCATCGATGTGGCGGTCAACACTTACGGCGTCGACCTGGGTGACGGAATGTTCGGCGAGGACAACGTCAAGACCCACTTCACCATTGGCGACGAGGTCATTTCGACCGCCGACGACACCACCAAGACGGTGACCGTGCGCGTCAACGGTGAGGTGGTCAAGACGATGCCGACGTCGATGGGCAAGGACAGCACGCCGACGGACAACGGCTTCTACATCATCGGCGGCCGGTTCAAGCACATCATCATGGACTCGTCGACCTACGGTGTTCCGGTCAACTCGCCCAACGGATATCGCACCGAAGTGGACTGGGCCACCCAGATGTCCTATAGCGGCGTCTTCGTGCATTCCGCGCCCTGGTCGGTCGGCGCCCAGGGGCACACCAACACCAGCCACGGGTGCCTGAACGTGAGCCCCAGCAACGCCGAGTGGTTCTATGACCACAGCAAGACCGGCGACATTGTCGAGGTCATCAACACTGTGGGGCCGACGCTGCCCGGCACCGAGGGGTTGGGCGACTGGAACATTCCCTGGCCGCAGTGGAAAGCGGGCAACGCCAACACCTGACGTGCGGTTCAGTCGACCTTGTGCCAGGCCGCACAGTTTCTGGTCATGAACGCGCGGTCGGTGGGCAGGATCTGCACCACCTGCGGGCCGTCGTTGACGTTGTTGTCGATGATGTCATTGGTGTCCAGGCTGCGCAGACGCGCCCAATAGCACCCGTATTTCCCGGCGCTGCGATAGGTGCCCGGTGCGATGTCGCTGCCGACGATGAACGTGCCGTCCGACTCGATGGTCGTCTTCGGTCCCGGCGGGGGCGGCGGCACGGCGGTCACGGTCACCGTCTTGGTCGCTGCCGGCACCGTCGACGTGACGGTGGTCGCCGTGTGGTTCGACCCCCCGCAGCCCGCGAGCAGGACAGCGCAACCCATGATGGCCGCGTTCAGGGGGAGCAATTGGCGGTTCGGCGGCACGGCGCGCTGTCCCTCCCGTTCAGGGTGCAATCGCGTGCCGGGGGCCGCAACGACCCGGCGGTCAGGAAGCAACACGGGCCTCCGGCCGATTGGGGTGGCTGACGGGGCTCGAACCCGCGACATCCAGGATCACAACCTGGTGCTCTACCAGCTGAACTACAGCCACCATCGCCGCCGGCGGCCTCGAGGCCTTCGAGCGGCGACGTCGATACTAGCCGGTCGGTGGCTCGGTGGCCGAATCGATTTCGTTCGGGGTGCCGCCGTCGCCCTCCAGTTCGGCGACTACGGCCTCGATCTCGCTGGTAGAAGGTCCCGGCGGGGAGACGAACGCCGTCCGGCGGTAGAACCGCAACTCGCGGATCGATTCGTGAATGTCGGCCAGCGCGCGGTGCGCGAGCCCCTTGACCGGCTGGCCGAAATAGATCCGCGGATACCAGCGCCGGCAGAGCTCCTTGATCGAGCTCACGTCGATCATCCGGTAATGCAGGAACGAATCCAGCGCGGGCATGTCGCGGGCGATGAACGCACGGTCGGTGGCGATGGAATTGCCCGCCAACGGCGCCGTCTTGGGTTGCTTGACATGCTTGCCGACGTAGTCGAGCACCATCGCCTCGGCGGTAGCCAGGTCGACGGTCGACGCCCGCACCTCGTCGATCAGCCCTGAACGCGTGTGCATTTCGGTGACCACGTCGATCATCGACGACAACGCTTCGTCGTCGGCGTGGATAACCACGTCGACGCCGTCGCCCAGGATGTTCAAATCGGCGTCGGTGACCAGGGCCGCGATTTCGATCAACTTGTCGGAGCCGAGGTCCAGCCCCGTCATCTCGCAGTCGATCCACACCAACTCGTCTCGCACAGCGCTCAGACTAGGCTCCCGCGCCGCCCGCGCCGGCCATCGCCCCTAATTGCGCCGGAGAAGTAGTGTGAGCGTTGCCGGACCACCTGCCGAAGCACTGGGAACGGGGGCACCACGATGAGCACCGAATCCGCGGAAACACCCGCGCGCCGGATCGCCAACGGGTACGCCGTCGACGGGCAGGCACTCGAATTGGGCACGGTCGTCGTCGACGGCGCCGTCGACCCGACGGCGCAGATTCGCATCCCCCTGGCCACGATCAACCGGCACGGCCTGGTGGCCGGTGCGACCGGAACGGGGAAGACCAAGACACTTCAGCTGATCGCCGAACAACTCAGTGCGGCGGGCGTTGCGGTGATGATGGCCGACGTCAAGGGCGACCTGTCGGGTCTGGCCCGGCCGGGGGAGGCCAACGACAAGACCGCCGCGCGCGCCAAAGACACGGGCGACGACTGGGCGGCGACCGGCTTCCCGGTGGAGTTCTTGTCGCTGGGCACCGGGGGACTGGGCGTGCCGGTCCGCGCGACGGTTGCCAGCTTCGGTCCGGTTCTGCTGTCGAAAGTGTTGGGGCTCAACGCCACTCAAGAGTCGACGCTGGGGCTGATCTTTCACTGGGCCCAGCAGGCGAACCGTCGGCTGGTCACCCTGGGTGATCTGCGTGGCGTGATCAGCCACCTGGCGAGCGACGAGGGCAAGGCCGACCTGAAAGACCTGGGCGGCGTTTCACCGACGACGGCGGGCGTCATCCTGCGGGCGCTGGTCAACCTCGCCGGCGAGGGCGGCGACACGTTTTTCGGCGAGCCGAAGCTCGATCCTCAGGACTTGCTGCGCGTCGACGACCAGGGTCACGGCATCATCTCGCTGCTCGAGTTCAGCGGTCAGTCGCTACGCCCGGTCATCTTCTCCACGTTTCTGATGTGGGTGCTCGCCGACTTGTTCGCGGTGCTGCCCGAGGTCGGCGACATCGACAAGCCCAAGCTGGTCTTCTTTTTCGACGAGGCGCACCTGTTGTTCGCCGACGCCTCCAAGGCGTTCCTCGAGCAGGTCGAGCAGACCGTCAAGCTGATCCGCTCCAAGGGCGTCGGGGTGTTCTTCTGCACGCAACTGCCCACCGACCTGCCCAACGATGTGCTCTCCCAGCTCGGCGCCCGGATCCAGCACGCGCTGCGGGCGTTCACCCCCGACGATCAACAGGCGCTGAGCAAGACCGTGCGGACGTATCCGAAAACCGATGTCTACGACCTGGAATCGGCGCTGACGTCGCTGGGTATCGGGGAGGCCGTGGTCACGGTGCTGTCCGAGAAGGGCGCGCCCACGCCCGTCGCGTGGACCCGCATGCGCGTGCCGCGGTCGCTGATGGCGTCGATTGGAAACGACGCGATAGCGGCCACGGCGAAAAGCAGTGCGCTGCAGCAGAAATACGGTCAGACGATCGAGCAACCGGCGCAGCCCCAGGCCGGTGCGCCGGATCCTCAGGCCCAGCCGCCGCAGGCCCAGCCGCCGCAGGCCCAGTCCGACTACCCACCCGTCCCGGCGAACGAGCCGCCGCCGCCGATGCCACAGCCGGCGGAGCCGAAAGGCCCCGCCATGTGGGAGGAGGTGCTGAGTAACCCGACGGTGAAAAGCGGCATCAACACGGCGATACGCGAGATCACCAAAAACATCTTCGGCACCGGCCGCCGCCGCCGGAAGTAGGGGCTAGCTGCCGCCCAGCTTCTTGTAAAAGCTGCCGACGATGGGCGCGACGATAGCGCGCGGGGCGTACCCGCTGGCCACCGACATCGCCTTCGACGTCAGGCCCGGAACCACCCGCATCTTGTTGCGCGCCAAGGCATCCAGCGACACCTGGGCGGTGTGTTCGGTGGAGATCCACAGGAATTCCGGCACCAGCCGCTCGACCAGCGACCGTTCGGCGTCGTCGGGCAGGTCGGTGCGCACGGGTCCGGGAGCCAGCAGCGTGACGTGCACGCCCGAGTGGCGCAGTTCGCCGCGCAGCGACTCGCTGAAGGTGTTCGCGAACGCCTTGCTGGCCGCGTAGGTGGCGTTGTAGGGAATCGGCGAATTGCCCGCTGCCGAACCGGAAATCAGGATCCCGCCGGCCCTGCGCTCGACCATGCCGGGCAGCACCGCCAACGTCAGGTCGTGCACGCCCAGCACATTCAGCTGCAGCTGGGCCTTCTCGCCATTGGGATTCAACGTCGCCACCGGGCCGAAGGTCGCGGTGCCGGCATTGGCGCACAGGATCGAAATGGGCCGGGCGGCCAGTTCTTCGCACAATTTCGCCCGTTCGCCAGGATCGGCGAGGTCGGCGGGGCGCACGTCGACGGTGACGCGGTACTTGTCGCTCAGGCGAGCGGCCAGTTCGTTGAGCAGGTCTTCGCGTCGCGCGGTGACGATCAGGCTGTGTCCGCGCGCGGCCAGTTCGGTGGCCAGCGCCTCGCCGATGTTCTGCGAGGCTCCGGTCACAACGGCACGCGCGTCTGGGCTGGGCGCGGGGATCGGCATGAGCCAATCGTAGACAGCGAGCGCGGCGAAGTCGGGCGCGGCGGGTCGGCTGCCAAACACATTGCAGCGATCGCGAGCGCGGCGAAGCCGGGCGCGGCGGGTCGGCTGCCAAACACATAGGCTGCCGGGCATGGGCCAGCCGTCGTCGCGTTCACTCACACCGGTGCCGTCCCGGGTGGTGGCGTGGGCGCTATGGGATTGCGGCTCCACCGGCCTGAACGCGATCGTGGCAACCTTCGTCTTCTCGGTGTATCTGACCACCAGCGTGGGGGTGGGCATCTCCGGCGCCACCACGCCGGCAAGCTGGTTGGGGCGCGCCGCCGCCATCGCCGGGTTGACGGTCGCGCTGCTGGCGCCGGCCGTCGGCGTGTGGGTGGAGTCCCCACATCGCCGGCGGGTGGCCTTGAGCGTGTTGACCGCGTTGGCCGTCGCGCTGACGTGCGCGATGTTCTTCATCCACGACCGCCCCGGCTACCTGTGGGCCGGGCTGGTGCTGATGGGGGCTACGGCGGCCTGCAGCGACCTGGCCAGCGTCCCGTATAACGCCATGCTGCGCCAACTTTCGACGCCGCAGACCGCCGGCCGGATTTCGGGTCTGGGCTGGGCGGCGGGTTACGTCGGCAGCGTCCTGCTGTTGCTCGTGGTCTACAGCGGATTCATCTCCGGGCGGGGCTCCGGGCCGGATGCGACGCGTGGGTTCTTGCGGGTGCCCATTCACGACGGCCTTTACGTCCGCGAGGCGATGTTGGTCGCGGCGGCCTGGCTGGCGATCTTTGCCTTGCCGTTGTTGTTCGTCGCGCATCGGCTTCCCGACTCGGGCGAGATCTACGAGCCGACGAGCATGCTCGGTGGTTATCGCAAGCTGTGGAGCGAGGTCTCCGCGGAGTGGCGGCGAGACCGCAATCTGGTCTACTTCCTATTCGCCAGCGCACTTTTCCGAGACGGGCTGGCGGCGATCTTCGCGTTCGGCGCCGTGCTCGGCGTCAACGTGTACGGCATCTCGCAGGGTGACGTGCTGGTGTTCGGTGTGGTGGCCAGCGTGGTGGCGGCGGTAGGGGCGGTCCTGGGCGGGTTCGTCGATCACCGGGTCGGGTCGAAACCCGTCATCGTGACTTCGCTGGCCGCGATCGTCGTCTTAGGGCTCACCCTGATGCTGCTGTCCGGTTCGGTGGCGTTCTGGATCTGTGGGCTCCTGCTGTGCATGTTCATCGGGCCGTCGCAGTCGTCCTCGCGTGCCCTGCTGCTGCAGATGGCCAAACACGGCAGGGAAGGCGTCGCCTTCGGCCTGTACACGATGACCGGGCGGGCGGTCGCGTTCGTCGCGCCGTGGCTGTTCTCGGTCTTCGTGGACGTATTCGGCGCCGTGCGCGCCGGGCTGGGCGGCATCTCACTGGTACTGCTCGCCGGTCTGCTGGCCATGCTGGCGGTCCGGGTTCCGGCCCGCGGCGCCCTCGCGGCCGAACCGTCGGGGGGCGGTTAGCTCCTCGAGTCGCAGATCGTCAGGCCCACGCCGACGCGCTTGCTCATCTGGACACCGTCGACGGTGACCGAGCACGTGACGTTGTGGCCGATGTTGACGACCGTGACGTTGGCCGGGTGCACCGCCGCCTTGGACAGGCTGACCTCTTTGGTCCACGGCAGCGCGACGTTGAATTCGGTTTGGATCAGGTCGCCGGTGTCGATGTACATGATGCTGATCGCCCTGCCCTCGCCGGCCACGCTGTAGACGATGTCCTGCATCGCGGCCGGGCCGGTGGACTCGGTGGGCGTCGGGGAGCCGCCGGTGGGCGGCACCGGTGCCGGAATGCGCGGCGTCGACGTGCGGGTGGACGGGCTCGGCAGCGTCGGAGTCGTCTCCGGCATGGCGGGCAGCGGCGGGACGGCGGTCTGAGTCTTGATCGCGTCGTTCACCAGCACCAGGGCAATGACCAGGGCGACCACCAGCAGCACGGCGGCGCCGGCGACGATCCACAGCCACCGCGGCGGAGGTTTCGGGCCATCCGGCGGCGGGGGAGCCGACCCCGGGTGTTGTCCGGACGGAGGCAGCTCGTGCTGCCAGTACGCCGGCAACTCTCTGGTGGTGTTGGTCTCGTTCATGTTGGGTGCCCACGGCGGAGCCTGCCCGCCATAGGTGGGCGCGTAGGGCGCCTGATCGGCGTACGCGGGGTCGGCGGGCGGATACCACGGGCCCTGCGGTCCCGACCCCGGCAGAGAGGGGCTGAACCGGTCGGTGGGACGTGAATCGTTCATGTCCACCTCATGGATTGCAGAGTACCTGCGCCGGGCGCACGAACGGCGAATCACCTCACAGCGGTGACTCAGGGGCACTGGTTCCCGGCGGCCAGCGCGGCGACGGTCATCGCCCGCATCACGGCGCGCGACCGCGCGGTGCGGGCCGACTTTCCGCGCGACATGTCGGGGGATTTCATGCTGTGTGGCGTCGAATTGAGGAGGCCGAAGACCGCGTGGGCCGCCAGCCGGGCGTCGGCCTCGGCTAGGTCGGGGTCCAGCTCGCGCAGCACCCCGACCCACACCTCGACGTATTGGCGTTGCGCTTTGCGCACCTGTTTCTCGGCCGCTTCGGGCAGGTGCGCGAGGTCGCGGTCCTGGATGCGGATCAGGTCGGGCTCGCCGAACGCGAAGTCCAGGTGGAAGTCGATCAGCCCGTCCAGCGCCGTCGCCGCGTCGGAGCTGCGAGCCCGCACGCCGCGAGCGCCCGCGAGCAGGCGGGCGCTGATGCCCACCAGCAGCTCCACCAGCAGCGACTCCTTGTTGGGGAAGTGCCGGTAGATGGCGGGGCCGCTGACACCGGCAGCGGCCCCGATGTCTTCCAGCCGCACCGCGAGGAAGCCGCGCTCGGCGAACAGGCGCTCGGCGGCCGCCAGCAGCTGGAGACGCCGGTCGGATTTCAACTGGCTGCGTCGATTTGGGACATCCGGCGCGCTGGGTTGGCCGTCCGAGGTGGACGTTGTCATGACGAACCCCCGTCCGGTTGGTTAATCGTCACTAACTTAGCACGAGTCTTCGACCGGTTAACCTGCCCTAATGGACGGCGACGGCCCGGTCTTGCCGTCCCTGGACCGGGGGGATCGACGATGGTATTCTCACCCTGAGTTAATGGAGATTAACTCAAAAACCCCGCCCGACGGCAAGGAGGCTGCTGCGGCGATGGACAAGGTGGTGGCAACGGCCGCCGAGGCGGTTGCCGACATAACCGACGGGTCGTCTTTGGCGGTCGGGGGCTTCGGGTTCTGCGGCATCCCCGAGGCGTTGATCGCCGCGCTGGTCGAGACCGGCGTGCGCGACCTGGAGACGGTGTCCAACAACTGCGGCGGTTACGGCGTCGGACTGGAAGCGCTGTTGCACCACAAGCGAATTCGCCGGGCCGTCGCCTCGTATTTCGGTGACAACAGGGAATTCGCCCGCCAGTTCCTCGCCGGTGAACTGGAGGTGGAGCTCACCCCGCAGGGCACGCTCGCGGAGCGGTTGCGCGCCGGTGGCGCCGGCATCCCTGCGTTCTACACGCCCGCGGGCGTCGGCACCCCCGTCGCCGACGGCGGCCTGCCGTGGCGCTACGACGCTTCCGGCGGGGTGGCGGTGATGTCGCCGCCCAAGGAAACGCGCGAGTTCGACGGCGTGACCTACGTTCTCGAGCGGGCGATCCGCACCGACTTCGCGCTGGTGCACGCCTGGAAGGGCGACCGGCACGGCAATCTCGTCTACCGGGCGGCCGCGGCGAACTTCAACCCCGACTGCGCCACGGCCGGCAGGATCACCATCGCGGAGGTCGAGCATCTGGTCGAGCCGGGCGAGATCGACCCCGCCGCGGTGCACACGCCCGGCGTCTTCGTGCATCGGGTGGTGCATGTGCCGGACCCGGCCAAGCCGATCGAGAAGGTGACGGTGCGCCCGTGAGCTGGAGCAAGCAGGGCCTGGCCGCACGGGTGGCCGCCGAATTCGAGGATGGCCAATACGTCAACCTCGGCATCGGGATGCCCACGCTGGTGCCCAACCACATTCCGGCCGGTGTCACCGTCGTCGTACATTCGGAAAACGGAATCCTGGGCGTGGGCCCGTATCCGGAGCCCGAGGACGTCGACGCGGATCTGATCAACGCGGGTAAGGAGACGATCACCACGATGCCGGGCGCGGCGTTCTTCGGTTCCTCCGCCTCGTTCGGCATCATTCGCGGCGGACACCTCGACGTCGCCGTGCTGGGGGCCATGCAGGTCTCGGCCACCGGCGACCTCGCCAACTGGATGATTCCCGGAAAGCTGGTCAAGGGCATGGGCGGCGCCATGGACCTCGTCCACGGCGCCCGGAAGGTGATCGCGATGATGGAGCACACGGCCCGCGACGGCAGCCCGAAAGTCGTTGAGCGGTGCACCCTTCCGCTGACGGGTGCGGGATGTGTCAACCGCATCATCACCGACTTGGCCGTCATCGACATATGCGATGACGGTTTGCGCCTGGTCGAGACCGCCCCCGGCGTTTCGGTCGACGAGGTGCTCGACAAGACCGAACCGCCGCTTGTGCTGGCGAGGACCGGGAGGCATTCGTGAGTTCAGCAGTGATGACCGCGCCATCGTTCGCCGACGAGCATCGCCGGCTGGTAGCCGAGTTGAACGCCAAGCTGGCGGCCGCCGCGCTGGGCGGCAACGAACGCGCCCGCGAACGTCACGTCAGCCGCGGCAAGCTACTGCCGCGCGAACGGGTGGATCGACTGCTCGACCCCGGCAGCCCGTTCCTGGAGTTGGCCCCGCTGGCGGCCAACGGCATGTACGACGACGAATCCCCCGGCGCCGGAATCATCACCGGGATCGGCCGGGTGTCGGGGCGCGAGTGCGTGATCGTCGCCAACGACGCCACGGTCAAGGGCGGCACCTACTACCCGATGACCGTCAAAAAGCACCTGCGCGCACAGGAAGTCGCCCTGCAGAATCGCCTGCCGTGCATCTACCTGGTGGACTCCGGGGGCGCCTTCCTGCCCCGCCAGGACGAGGTGTTCCCCGACCGCGAGCATTTCGGCCGGATCTTCTACAACCAAGCGACCATGAGCGCCAAGGAGATTCCCCAAGTGGCCGCGGTCCTCGGATCGTGCACGGCGGGCGGCGCCTACGTGCCTGCCATGAGCGACGAGGCCGTCATCGTGCGCGAGCAGGGGACGATCTTCCTCGGCGGTCCGCCCCTGGTGAAGGCCGCCACCGGCGAGGTCGTATCGGCCGAGGAACTCGGCGGCGGCGACCTGCACTCGCGGGTCTCCGGTGTCACCGACCACCTCGCCGACGACGACGAGCACGCGCTGCGCATCGTGCGGGCCATCGCCGCGACCTTCGGCCCCCGTGAACCCGGCACGTGGGAGGTCCGGCCCGTGGTCGAGCCCAAGCATCCGCAGAGCGAGCTCTACGACGTGGTGCCGCCCGATCCGCGGGTGCCCTATGACGTGCACGAGGTGGTCGTTCGGCTGGTCGACGGCGGCGAATTCAGCGAGTTCAAGGCCAATTACGGCAAGACGCTGATGACCGCGTTCGCCCGCATCCACGGACACCCGGTCGGGATCATCGCCAACAACGGCGTCCTGTTCAGCGAATCCGCTTTGAAGGGCGCCCATTTCATCGAGCTGTGCGACAAGCGCAAGATCCCCCTGTTGTTCCTGCAGAACATCGCCGGTTTCATGGTCGGCCGCGACTACGAGGCCGGCGGCATCGCCAAGCACGGCGCCAAGATGGTGACCGCCGTGGCCTGCGCCCGGGTGCCCAAACTGACCGTCGTGATCGGCGGATCCTATGGCGCGGGCAACTATTCGATGTGCGGTCGGGCGTACTCGCCGCGCTTCCTGTGGATGTGGCCCAACGCCCGCATCTCGGTCATGGGCGGCGAGCAGGCGGCATCGGTGCTGGCGACGGTGCGCGGCGAGCAGCTCGCCGCGGCCGGTAAACCGTGGCCGCCCGACGAGGAGGAGGCGTTCAAGGCGCCCATCCGCGCGCAATACGAGGACCAGGGCAACCCGTACTATTCGACCGCCCGCCTGTGGGACGACGGCATCATCGATCCCGCCGACACCAGAACCGTTGTCGGGCTGGCCCTTTCGGTATGCGCCCACGCCCCGCTAGATCCGGTCTCCTACGGCGTCTTCCGGATGTGATGACCATGTTCGAGACCGTCTTGGTGGCCAACCGCGGCGAGATCGCGGTCCGTGTCATGCGCACCCTGCGCCGGCTGGGTATCCGATCGGTCGCGGTGTACAGCGACCCCGACGCCAACGCCCGCCATGTGCTCGAGGCCGACACGGCCGTTCGTCTGGGGCCCGCCGCCGCGCGGGAGAGCTACCTCGACATCGGGAAGGTGCTCGACGCGGCGGCGCGCACCGGCGCCCAGGCGATCCATCCCGGCTACGGATTCCTCTCCGAAAACGCCGAATTCGCCGCCGCCTGCGAGCGGGCCGGCGTGGTGTTCCTCGGCCCGCCGGCGCGGGCCATCCAGGTGATGGGCGACAAGATCACCGCCAAGAACGCGGTAGCCGCCTTCGACGTGCCGGTCGTTCCCGGCGTGGCCAAGCCCGGACTGAGCGACGACGAGTTGGTGGCGGCCGCCGAAGATGTCGGCTATCCGGTCTTGATCAAGCCCTCGGCGGGCGGCGGCGGCAAGGGCATGCGCCTGGTGGACGACCCGAGCCGGCTGCGCGACGCGCTGGTGGGCGCGCGACGGGAGGCCGCCGCGTCGTTCGGTGACGACACCCTGTTTCTGGAGCGATTCGTACTGCGCCCCAGGCATATCGAAGTACAGGTGCTCGCCGACACGCACGGCAACGTGGTGCACCTGGGCGAGCGCGAGTGCAGCCTGCAGCGGCGCCACCAGAAGGTGATCGAGGAGGCGCCGTCGCCCCTGCTCGACCCGCAGACACGCGCGCGTATCGGGGCGGCGGCCTGCAACACCGCCCGCAGCGTCGATTACGTCGGCGCGGGCACGGTGGAGTTCATCGTCTCCGCCGACCGGCCGGACGAGTTCTTCTTCATGGAGATGAACACCCGCCTGCAGGTGGAACACCCGGTCACCGAGGCGGTTACCGGCCTGGACCTGGTGGAGTGGCAGCTGCGGGTGGCCGCGGGCGAGAAGCTGGGGTTCGCGCAGGACGACATCGAACTGCGGGGCCACGCGATCGAGGCCCGGGTGTACGCCGAGGATCCCGCCCGGGGATTCCTCCCCACCGGCGGCCAGGTGCTGCAGGTATCCGAACCGTCCGGCGCCGGCGTGCGGGTGGACTCGTCGCTGCTGGCGGGCACGGTGGTCGGCAGCGATTACGACCCGATGCTGAGCAAGGTGATCGCCTACGGCGAGGACCGCGACGAGGCGCTCGCGAAACTCGACGCGGCGCTGGCAAAGACCGCAATCCTGGGCGTGCAGACCAACATCGAATTCCTTCGGTTCCTGCTCGCCGACGAGCGGGTGCGCGCCGGCGACCTCGACACGGCGCTGCTGGACGAGCGGGTAGCGGACTTCGCGCCGCGGCCCGCCCCCGACGACGTGCTCGCCGCCGGGGGGCTTTATCGCCAGTGGGCGCTGGACCGTCGCGCCGCGGGCAACCTCTGGGCCGCGCCGACCGGATGGCGGGTCGGGGGTGCACCCGCTCCCGTGCGGACCGAGATGCAGACGCCGCTGCGCAGCGACACCGTGTCGGTTTGGGGGCCACCCACCGACGCCCGGGTGCAGGTCGGTGCGGGCGAGATCCATTCCGCCACCGCGCAAGTCGACGAGGACCGCATGGACGTCACGCTGGACGGGGTGCGCCGTGAATATCGCTGGGCGGAGGCCGACCGACACCTGTGGATCGCCGACGATCGCGGAGCGTGGCACCTGCGCGAGGCCGAGGAACACAAGATCCACCGCGCGGCCGGTGGGCAGCAGGCCGAGATCCTCAGCCCGATGCCGGGCAGCGTGATCGCGGTGCAGGCCGCCTCGGGTGCCGAGGTGTCCGAGGGCGACGTCGTGGTGGTCGTTGAGGCGATGAAGATGGAACACTCGCTCTCCGCGCCGGTTTCGGGACGAGTGGAGCTCCTGGTGTCCGTCGGCGATCAAGTCACCGTCGACCAGGTACTGGCCCGGCTGGTGCCCGAAGAGCCCGAAGCAGCAGCCGATTCGAGTAAGGACGAAACATGACGACATCCATTGCCGCGGGAACGCTTCCCAAGGAATACGAGGATCTGCGCGACACGGTGGCCGAGTTCGCGCGCACCGTGGTCGCGCCCGTCTCGGCCAAACACGATGAGGAGCACAGCTTCCCCTACGAAGTCGTCGCCAAGATGGGCGAGATGGGGTTGTTCGGCCTGCCGTTCCCCGAGGAGTACGGCGGCATGGGGGGCGACTACTTCGCCTTGTCGCTGGCGCTCGAGGAACTCGGCAAGGTCGACCAATCGGTGGCGATCACCTTGGAGGCCGGCGTCAGCCTCGGCGCGATGCCGATCTACCGCTTCGGCTCAGAAGAGCAGAAGAGCAAGTGGCTGCCGGACTTGACGGCCGGCCGGGCGCTGGCCGCGTTCGGGCTCACCGAGCCGGGTGCCGGTTCCGATGCGGGCGCCACCCGGACCACGGCGCGCCTCGATGACGGGGAGTGGGTGATCAACGGCTCCAAGCAGTTCATCACCAACTCCGGCACCGACATCACGAAACTGGTCACCGTCACCGCGGTCACGGGGACGATCGGTGACGGCAAGAAAGAGATCTCGACGATCATCGTGCCCAATGGCACATCGGGATTCACCGTCGAACCGGTTTACAGCAAGGTTGGCTGGAACGCCTCGGACACCCATCCGCTGAGCTTCGCCGATGCCCGCGTCCCGGAGGAGAACCTGCTCGGTCCCCGCGGCAACGGCTACGCCAACTTCCTGTCCATCCTGGACGAGGGCCGCATCGCGATCGCCGCGCTGGCAACCGGCGCCGCCCAGGGTTGCGTCGACGAGAGCGTCAAGTATGCCAAGGAGCGCCAATCGTTCGGGCAGCCGATCGGCTCCTATCAGGCGATCAGCTTCAAGATCGCCCGGATGGAAGCGCGCGCGCATGTCGCCCGCACTGCTTACTACGACGCGGCGGCAAAGATGTTGGCGGGCAAGCCCTTCAAGAAGGAGGCGGCCATCGCGAAGATGATCGCGTCGGAAGCGGCCATGGATAACGCCCGAGACGCGACCCAGATTCACGGCGGATACGGCTTCATGAATGAGTACCCGGTGGCGCGGCACTACCGCGACAGCAAGATCCTCGAGATTGGCGAGGGTACCACCGAAGTTCAGTTGATGCTCATCGCGCGATCGCTGGGGCTGTCGTGAGCGACAAGTCAATCCTCCAGCGCGGACTGTGGTTCGAGGAATTCGAGATCGGCACGACGTACCTGCACCGGCCCGGCCGCACCATCACCGAGGCCGACAACGTCTTGTTCACCACGCTGACGATGAACACCCAGTCGCTGCACCTGGACGCGGCGTGGGCCGCCGAGCAGCCGGGCTTCCGGGGCGAGCGGTTGGTGAATTCGATGTTCACGCTGTCCACGCTGGTCGGGTTGTCGGTGTCGCAGCTGACGCTGGGCACCATCGTCGCCAACCTGGGCTTTTCCGAGGTGTCATTCCCCAAACCAGTCTTCCACGGCGACACGCTGTACGCCGAGACCGTATGTACCGGCAAGCGCGAGTCGAAGAGCCGGCCAGGGGAAGGGATCGTCACGCTCGAGCACACGGGGCGCAACCAGCACGGTGACGTCGTGGCGCGGGCGATGCGGACGACGCTGGTTCAGAAGCGGCCGGACGGGGAGGAGTCCCGATGAACCTGCAAGCCGCCGGTCCGGGCTGGCTGTTCTGCCCGGCGGACCGTCCCGAGCGATTCGCCAAGGCGGCGGCCGCGGCCGACGTGGTGATCCTCGACCTGGAGGACGGCGTGGCCGAGGCGGACAAGCCCGCCGCGCGCAAGGCGCTGCGCGAGACCCCGCTGGATCCCGAGCGCACCGTGGTGCGGATCAACGCGGCCGGCACCGAGGAGCACGGCCTCGACCTGGACGCCCTGGCCGAGACGCCCTACACGACCGTGATGCTGTCCAAGACGGAATCGGCCGCGCAGGTTTCGGCGCTTTCGCCGCGCGACGTCATCGCGCTGATCGAGACGCCCCGCGGTGCGGTCTTCAGCACCGAGATCGCCGCCGCGGAGGGGACCGTCGCCATGATGTGGGGTGCAGAGGACCTCGTCGCGGCCCTGGGTGGCAGTTCCAGCCGCCTGGCCGACGGCACCTACCGCGACTTTGCCCGCCACGTCCGGTCGACGGTCCTGCTGGCGGCGTCCACCTTCGGCCGGGCCGCCCTGGATGCGGTGCATCTGGACATCCACGACGTCGACGGCTTGCGGGCCGAAGCCGCCGACGCCGTCGCCGTGGGTTTCCACGGAACCGTCTGCATCCACCCGACTCAGATCCCGGTCGTGCGCGACGCCTACCGTCCCAGCGAGGAGAAACTCGACTGGGCGCGAAGAGTATTGGATGCGGCGCGCACCGAGCGCGGCGTTTTCGCGTTCGAGGGCCAGATGGTGGACTCGCCGGTGCTCAAGCACGCGGAAATGCTCGTGCGCAGGGCGGGGCAGTCCGCCGCCGGCTGAAACCGCGAAAGCAGTGTCACCGGCGATATTCGGAAGTCCTCTGATGGCTGGAGCCTGCGGCTGACCCGCCACCTGGCCGTGCTGCCGCTGGGCGCGCGACACGTTCGCGATCACCGCGGTCTGTTCTCATTCGAGCGCATAATGGTGGGTACGCCAGTGTCGCGGCGAGCGAAGCCTTTCGGGTAGCTGGCGATCGGCTTCGGCTCGCGGTAGGTCCCGGCTGAGCTTTTGCTGTGGCCCTGCGGCACCGAGGTAGGGAGACGGTATGGCGATGGTGCCCCAATTGCCGATGACCGTCGATCTCGAGCCCGTGCAACTCGTCGCCGCCGACGGCACACCGACCCGAGAACCCCGGTACGGCCGCGACCTTCCGGCCGAGACGTTGTGCTGGCTCTACGAAATGATGGTCGTCACGCGCGAGCTGGACACCGAATTCGTCAACCTCAAGCGCCAGGGGGAGCTGGCGCTGTTCGCGTCCTGCCGCGGTCAGGAGGCCGCCCAGGTGGGCGCGACGGCGTGTCTGCGCAAGACGGACTGGCTGTTTCCCCAATACCGGGAGCTCGGCGCGTACCTGGTGCGCGGCATCCCGCCCGCTCACGTGGGCGCGGTTTGGCGCGGAACCTGGCATGGCGGACTGGAATTCACCAAGAAGTGCTGCGCCCCGACGTCGATCCCGATCGGCACCCAGACCTTGCACGCCGTCGGCGCCGCGATGGCCGCGCAGCGTCTCGGCGAGGATTCGGTGACGGTGGCCTTCCTCGGTGACGGCGCCACCAGCGTCGGGGACGTGCACGAGGCGCTGAACTTCGCCGCCGTGTTCGCGACGCCGTCGGTGTTCTTCGTGCAGAACAACCAGTGGGCGATCTCGATGCCCGTCCACAAACAGACCGCGGCACCGTCCATCGCGCACAAGGCAATCGGCTACGGCATGCCGGGAATCCGGGTGGACGGCAACGACGTGCTGGCCTGCTACGCGGTGATGGCCGAGGCGGCCGCCCGCGCCCGGACCGGCGGTGGGCCGACCCTGATCGAGGCGGTCACCTACCGGCTCGGACCGCACACCACTTCCGACGATCCCAGCCGCTACCGGACGCAGGACGAGGTGGACCGGTGGGCCGCACTCGACCCGATCCCGCGTTATCGCACCTACCTTCAGCACGAGGGCCTGTGGTCGATCCGCTTGGAAGACCGAGTCGCCGCCCGCGCGAAACGGATGCGCGCGGACCTGCGGGACGCGGTCTTCGGCGCACCCGATTTCGACATCGACGAGGTGTTCACCACGGTGTACGCCGAGATGACGCCCGGGTTGGAGTCGCAACGCCGACAGTTGCGAACCGAACTGGGGAGACGCGAATGACGCAGCTCGCGGACCGTCCGGCCAGCTCCGACGAAACCCTCGCCGCCCCAGCGCGCGGCGTCGCGCAGTCGCTGACCATGGTGCAGGCGCTCAACCGTGCGCTGCACGACGCGATGGCCGCCGACGATCGGGTGCTGGTGTTCGGTGAGGACGTCTCGGTCGAGGGGGGAGTGTTCCGCGTCACCGAAGGGCTGGCCGAAATCTTCGGCGAGAAACGCTGTTTCGACACGCCGCTGGCGGAATCGGCCATCATCGGGATCGCGGTGGGGCTGGCGCTCCGCGGCTTCGTGCCGGTGCCGGAGATTCAGTTCGACGGCTTCTCCTATCCCGCCTTCGATCAGGTGGTCAGCCACCTGGCGAAGTACCGCACCCGCACCCGCGGCGAGATCAACATGCCGGTGACCGTGCGGATCCCATCCTTCGGCGGAATCGGTGCGGCCGAACATCATTCGGACTCCACGGAGTCGTATTGGGCCCACACCGCCGGCCTGAAGGTGGTGGTTCCCTCCAGCCCGTCGGACGCCTACTGGCTGCTTCGCCACGCGATCGCCTGCCCGGATCCGGTGATGTACCTCGAGCCGAAGCGGCGCTATCAGGTGCGCGGCACGGTCGACACCGAGCGGCCCGAACCGGCCATCGGCCGCGCGATGGTGCGCCGGCCCGGCTCCGATGTCACCGTCGTGACCTACGGCAGCTTGGTCAGCACCGCGGTCGGCGCCGCGGAAGAGGCCCAGCGCCAACGCGGTTGGAGCCTGGAGGTCATCGACCTGCGGTCACTCGTTCCCCTGGACTTCGACACCGTCGCGGCGTCGATTCGCCGGACGGGGCGTTGCGTGGTGATGCACGAGGGCCCGCGCAGCCTCGGGTACGGCGCCGGATTGGCCGCCAGGATTCAAGAGGACATGTTCTACGAGCTCGAGGCGCCGGTGTTGCGCGCCTGCGGGTTTGACACTCCGTACCCACCGGCCCGACTGGAGCGGCTGTGGCTGCCCGGACCCGACCGGCTGCTGGACTGCGTCGAGCGTGCGCTGGAAATGCCATGAGCGCCGAGATCAGGGAATTCCGGGTTCCCGACCTCGGCGAGGGATTACAGGAAGTGACCGTGACGCGCTGGAACGTCGTCGCGGGCGACGATGTCGAACTCAACCAGGTGTTGTGCTCGGTGGAAACCGCCAAGGCCGAGGTCGAGCTGCCCAGCCCCTACGCCGGGCGAATCGTCGAAACGCACGGTGCCGAAGGCGATGTGCTCGACGTGGGGGCGGTGCTCGTTCGCATCGACACCACACCGCTCAACAACGACACCCCCCTGACGGCAGGGGCGCTGCTGCCGACACTCGTCGGTTACGGGGCGGACGACGGCATCGACGCCAGCCGACGGACCGGCCGCCCGCTCGCCGCCCCGCCGGCGCGCAAACTGGCCAAGGAACTGATGGTCGACCTGCGCTCGCTGCAGCGCGATCCCGACAGCATCATCACCCGGGCGGACGTGCTGGCGGCGGCCGACCAGAACGGTGCCGACGTTCGGCCGGTTCGCGGCGTGCAGGCCAGAATGGCCGAGAAGATGACGTTGTCGCACAAGGAGATCCCCGCGGCCAAAGTCAGCGTCGCGGTCGACTGCACCGAACTCATGCGGCTGTCGAACCGAACGCCGGCGGACCAGAAGATCACGCCGTTCGTCCTGACGATGCGGTTGCTGCTGATTGCGCTGCGGCACAACGAGATTGTCAACTCGACATGGGTCGACTCGCCCGACGGCCCGCAGATTCGGGTCCATCGGCGGGTGCACCTGGGATTCGCAGTGGCCACCCCGCGCGGCCTGCTGGTCCCGGTGATCACCGACGCGCACGACAAGACCACCCGCGAACTGGCAACTCGGGCAGCCGAGTTGATCGGCGGCGCGCGGGCGGGCACGCTGACGCCGGGGGAGTTACGCGGCTCCACATTCACCGTCACCAACTTCGGGGCGCTCGGCGCCGACGACGGCGTGCCGGTGATCAACCACCCAGAAGCGGCGATCCTGGGGATGGGCGCGATCAAACCGCGCCCCGTCGCCGTCGATGATCGGGTCGTGGTGCGCCAGACGATGACACTGACGTGCGTCTTCGATCACCGCGTGGCCGACGGCGCACAGGCGGCCCGGTTCGTCACCGAGCTGCGGGATCTGGTCGAGTCACCGATGACCGCGCTGCTCGACCTCTGAAGGCTCAGGAGTGCGGCGGTACGGGGCACCAGAACAGGCCGCAGTTGAAGCTGGGCGCGTGCGAAGGCGGCGGGGGCGGGTAGTGCGGCGGGTTGTCGGTGTCCCAGCATTGATTCCAGTACTTGTTCTCGCCCCATGCCGGGTTCCACGGCTGGTTCGGGCACCAGTACACCTGCGGTGCGGGAGCCGGCTGCGCCTGGGCGATCCCTTCGGCCAGAGCTGATCCGGCCGACGCGAGGCCGCTGACCAGCAAGGCCCCGGCGGCAATTCGGGTGAGGGTGCGGTTGATCTCCACTTGCATGTCCTTCGCTAGGGCGCCGGGTCTGCCGGCCTCTTCGTAGCAAAGCACACTTTGGTCGGGTCGCTACCGATCCCAACCTGCGAACCTGCGACGGTGCTACCGGCGTTGCGCCGCGGCCAGTCGTTGAGCGAATTCCGGCGATTGGATGGAGTACGCCTGCGGGCCGAGCTCCGTGCGCATGGCGAAGACGTGCTGCTCGTAGTCCAGCGATCCCGGGCTGATGGTCGCGCGCATCGTCGCCTTCGTCGCCAGCACCACCTCGCGCGGGGCGGCCGCGGGCCCGGCGGCCAACGCCATGGCCGCGGCAACCGGATCGTCGGCGACGGCGAGCGCCAAGCCGTGGCGCACCGCGGACTCGGCGTCGAAACGCATGCCGAACAGCAAGGCCGCGCGTGCGACCTGGGGGCCCACCGCCCGCTGCAGCATCCAGGTCGCGCCGCCGCCGGGGTGCAATCCCAGCTGCTGGAATCGCGCGTCGAACAGGGCCGCCGGGCCCGCGATGCGCACATCGGCGGCCAACGCGAGGTTCAGACCCGCGCCGACGGCCGCGCCGTTGACGG